>JAOUNV010000353.1 GCA_029880775.1 Nitrospinota bacterium
GGCCGCAGCTATGTTGGGCATGTGCTATGCGGTGGGGGGCGCGCTCATTGGCTACCATTTCGCTGGCAAGAACTTAGTATGGTCACTGCTGGCTCTGGCGACTATTTTAGGGGGGCTCTCCTGGTCTGGTATGGTAGCGCCAGAAAATGAGATTCTGTATTTATTTCCGTCGACAATATTCCTGGTTGCCGCCATGTTTATTTACAGCCTTCTATACAAATCCGAAAAAGGAAAGTATGAGGTTGTGTCCAACGCTCTAGATGTCGTTATCTATGTGATCGTTTTTGCTTTTCTGGTTGGCTGGGTGGGGCTCTTTCGATGATATCCTCCCAGTCTGGACATAATCATGCTACTGGTGATTGCAAAACCATGCCGCAAGGGAGTAAAATTGCCATTGACGCTTTTATTGTTGTAGTGTGTCAAAAATATAAGGTGGAACATGAGCGATCATCTCCCATCGGAACCGGCCGACAAGTCGACCGATGAGCCGTCCGGCAAGCCGTCCAGCAAGCTGCCCGACAAGCCGCCCGACAAGCCGTACCTGCTGATAGGTTCCAACATCCGCTTTCTGGCGGAGAACGCCATCCGGCATGGTCACGACATCGTCACTGTGGATTACTACGGAGACTGGGACACCCTCAAGCTCGCCCCGAACCGATCGATCCTCCGAGATGGAGACGGCGTGATGAGCATGCTCTCCCTGGTGCGGCTGGCCGATGGAATAGATAACCGGGGTGTGATATACGGCCCCGGATTTGAAAACGACATTGTTGCCCTGCGCAGCCTGCAGCGCCTGGGGACGGTGCTGGGATGCGATCTGAAATCCGCCCGGATCGCCCGCAATCCAGACTCCCTGATGCGCGCCGCAGCCACCTGGGGATTTCATTTCCCCGAAACCCTGATGGAAAAATCCCGTCCACCCGAGTCTGCCCAATGGCTGATAAAGCCATTAAACAGCCTGGGCGGAGGAGGGATCAGCTTTTATAAAGAGAATGGACCGGAGCCGGACGGGCCCTACATCTTCCAAAAATATGTCGAGGGGCTGCCATCCTCCGTATCGGTGGTTTCCAACGGTTCCGACGCCGCAGTCCTGGGGGTGACCACCCAGATTCTGGGAGACCCGGATTTCGGCGCTTCGAACTTTCGGTTTGTGGGGAATATAAATCCCCATCCTTTCTCCGACGACATCATCGACCAGGTGACGGAGATCGCCGAGGCGCTCACCCTGGAGTTCGACATGAAAGGCCTGTGGGGTTATGATTTTATCTACAATGGCGAAGTCACTCTTATTGAAATAAATCCCAGGCCCACCGCCGGCATGGGATTGTTGGGCATCTGCTCATTCAGCGACTTGGTGGGCCTCCATGTGGACAGCCTGGCTCACGAGACTTCCGACAAGCTGATAGACTTTGCCCCGGCGCGCAGGTACACGGGGCAGGCGCGAGTCTTTGCGGAAAACGAGCTGACCTTTTATGGGGCGGAGGAATGGGCCGCCATGGGCGCCAGAGATATACCGGAGAATGGATCCATCATTCGCGCAGGCTCCCCTATTCTCACCCTCACGGCTTCCGCCGTATCCTACGCCAAAACCATCGAAACGCTTAAAGCCCAGGCCGCCAAACTGTTGCAAGACCTGGAAACGCCGGCGGCAAAAGCGTTCTAGCGCTCCTGCCATATGCCCATGAAAGACTTCCTGTTCCACAATCCGACAAGGGTCATCTTCGGGCGAGGCAAGACGCGAGATGTGGGGGAGTTAACGTCCGCCCATCTGGGCGAAAAGGTTCTGCTGGTCCTGGGCCGCCAGAGCGCCAAAAAAAACGGCCTCCACTCACTGATTGTCGGGAAACTGGCCCAAAGCGGTGTTCTGGCCGAGGAACTGTGGGGAGTGGCGCCCAACCCCTCCATCGAATCTGTCAGGGAAGGCGCCCGCATAGTCCGGGACAAAGGGCTCACCGGAGTGCTGGCCGTGGGGGGAGGCAGCGTCATAGACTGCGCCAAGGCCATCGCCGCTGCCGCCTGGCACGATGGCGACCCATGGGAGCTGTTCGAGAAGAAAATCAAGCCGCCCAATGTCCTCCCCATCGGGTGCGTCCTCACCCTTGCCGCCACCGGCTCCGAGGCCAACGGAAACTCTGTCATCAGCAATCCGGCCACGGAGCAAAAGCTGGCTTGGTACCACCCGGAGGCGTATCCGGCGTTCTCCATCCTGGACCCGGAGCTGACCTTCACTCTGCCGCCGGAGCAGACCGCCTACGGCGCCGTGGACATCCTCTCCCACGTTTATGAGCAGTTCTTCCATAATCTGGAAGGGACCGATATCCAGGACGGCATGGCCATCACCCTGATGCGGAGTGTGATTGCAAATGCCCCTGTGGCCCTGGCCAACCCGGATGACTATGACGCCAGAGCCAGCCTGATGTGGGCCTCTACCCTGGCGCTGAATGGATTGATCGGCGCGGGCGCCGTGGGGGATTGGACCTGCCATATGCTGGAGCACGAGCTTTCCGCAAAGCATGACCTGGCCCATGGCGCGGGGTTGGCGGTGATATTCCCCTCCTGGATGCGGCTTGTGGCGGCGCGGAAGGAGAAAAGGTTTCGCCTGTTCTTAGAGCGGGTGTGGGATGTCTCCACACAGGGGGTGGCCCCGGAGCGACTGGGCCAGCTGACCTATGACACGGTTACCCGGTTCTATCGTGATCGACTTTCCGCTGGCGTCACGATGAAGGACTATGGCGTAGATAATCCCAGGGTGGATGATATGGTGACCTGCATGCTCACCTATAAGACGCAGGAGACTCTGGGGGGGCTCACCCGCGACGAAGTGGTGAAGATATTCCAGGACGCAGCTTAAGCCTCGACGTTGAGGCATAGACGCCTGCGTTGACTTTCCTCCACGCTACTTATAAAGTCGGCGTTTTGCGATGGAGATTCAAGATTTGTCCCAAGTTAAGGTATACGGTGTGGAGGCGCAGCTTCGGCCCATAATCAATAAGCTGTCGGATACCATCCATTCGTGCGTCATGGACGCGCTCGCCTTCCCGGCGGATAAACGCGCCCACCGCTTTTTCCCTTTGCAGGCGGATGAGTTTTTCTACCCGGAGGGGAGAAGCGAGGCTTATACGATCATTGAAATCACCATGATC
>JAOUNV010000352.1 GCA_029880775.1 Nitrospinota bacterium
AACGGCGAAGAAAGAACAGTAACCGAACGAGGCGAGGTATACCGCGAAGAGAGTGGCCGCCCCCTGCGAATGTTGGGGGTGGTGCAGGATATTACCGAGCGTGTGAAGGCGGAGCGAGCGCGCATGGAGAGCGAGGAGCGGCTGGACAGCTTCATGAACTCCGCCACAGATATCTTCACCCTGTATGACTCGGAGCTGAACCTGATTGAGATCAACCAGGCAGGACTGAAGATGTTCGGCGTTGCGCGTGAACAGGTCATCGGAAAAAACATGGTGGACATGCAGGTGGGTGATGAAGCGGAGTCGCAGATAAATGAATTGCGCAAGGTGATAGAGACCGGCGAACCTTACCAGCATGACCAGCTCCTGGAGCACCCCATCCACGGAACCAGGTATGTCCAGATAAAAGCGTTCAAGGCCGGCTCCGGGCTTGGTTTGATATCGTCAGACATTACGGAGAGCAAGAACGCCGAAAAAACCCTGTACGAAAGCCGACAGCACTTTGCCAACGCTCAAAAGGTCGGCAAGATGGGGAGTTGGGATTTGAACCTGACCACCATGAAAGTGAGTTGGTCGGAACAGGTCGACGATATTTTCAAGTTCGACACGTCGACTCCCCCCAGCCTGGACAAGCTGTGGAAGGCGATCCACCCTGATGATTTGGAAAGGGTTCGCGCCGACCTGGACGCCGTTATGAAGGGCGCTAATTCCATTAACGTCGATCACAGGGCCATACTATCAAACGGAGATAATATTTTTATCAATTCCGCAGGAGAAGTGATTTATGGCGCCGATGGCAAGCCGGAACGCCTGCTTGGCGTTGTGCAGGATATAACGGAGCGCATGAAGGCGGAAGAGCAATTGCAGCTGGCCGCCAAGGTGTTCGAGAGTAGCCTGGATGCGATTATGGTGGTGGACATGGAGAGAAAGATCGGCTCTGTGAACAAGGCGTTTTACGACATCACCGGCTTCGATAAGGAGGACACCATTGGCTCCGATATAGACCTAATAGCGGCGAGCGCTCGAAACCAGGAGCAGGGCAAGTGTATAAAATCAGCCTTTGACGTGGTGAAAGGCGATGGAAACTATAAAGGAGAGATCTGGTGCATAGGGAAAAACGGGAGGGAGTTCCCGGTGTGGATGAACATAAACTCGATCAAGAGCGAATATGGCGCCGAGGAACAGTATGTGGCTATCTTCCACGACATTACCGAAACCAAGGAAAAAGAGCGGGAGATTGAGTATCAGGCCTACTACGACACTCTCACCGGCCTGCCCAACAGGTTGCTGTTTCAGGACCGCCTGAAGATGGCGGTGGCCAGGGCCAAACGGGAGAACGAAGTGCTGGCCCTTATGTTCCTGGACCTGGATAACTTCAAGAATGTCAACGACAGCCTGGGCCACGATGTAGGAGACCTTCTGTTAAAAGGAGTGAGTGTGCGGCTGGTGGAGGCGCTGCGGGAGATAGACACAGTGGCCCGCATTGGTGGCGACGAGTTCGTGATCCTGCTGGAAAGCCTGAAAGATAATAATGAGGCGGTGCGCGTGGCCAGGAAGGTAATCAAATCGCTCAATCAGTCGTTCAAATTCAAGGATAAACCGCTCTACGCCACCGGCAGCCTGGGCATCACCCTCTTCCCCGAAGACGGGATGGATACAGACACCCTGCTAAAGAACGCCGATATGGCGATGTATAAAGCCAAGGAGATGGGCAAGGGCGGATTCCAGATGTTCACATCCGATATGAACGAGAAGTTCGCCAGCAGGCTGGCGATGGAAAACAACCTGCGCGAGGCGATGGACAAGGATCAGTTCGTAGTCCACTATCAGCCGAAAATGGATATCGTCACCGGCGCCATCACAGGAATGGAAGCGTTGGTGCGCTGGATCAGGCCGGACGGCACGATCACCTCCCCGGGTGACTTCATCCCGGTGGCGGAGGAGACCGGGATGATCCTGCACATTGGCGAGACTGTGCTTCGCAAATCGCTGAAGCATCTGGCCAGGATGAATCAAAAGATAGGAACAAAACTGAAACTTTCAGTCAACCTTTCCGCCAGGCAGTTCGCCCAGGACAACGTGGTGGAGATGATCACCTTGATCTTAAGAGACACAGGTGTGGAGCCCTCCCTGCTGGAGCTGGAAATAACGGAAAGCTCTGTGATGGCTGACGTGGAAAAAGCGATGATGAAAATGAAGCAGCTAAAAAAGCTTGGCTTAAAACTGTCGATCGATGATTTCGGCACCGGTTTTTCTTCGCTCAACTATCTGCGCAAGTTCCCCATCGATGTGCTCAAGATCGACCGTTCCTTTGTGATGGGAATGAAAAAGGACAACGCCGACACCGCCATTGTGGACAGCATCATCACCATCGCAAAGAACCTGAATCTCAAAGTGGTGGCCGAGGGAGTGGAGACGAAAAGCCAGCTCCATATGCTGCGCGGGCTGGGATGTAATGAAATCCAGGGTTACCTGGTCAGCAGGCCGATAAGTGAGGACAAGATCATGGATACGATAAGAAACCTGTCCAGGCATCAAGCCATTGCCTGACAGGCTCCGGCCAAGTGGCGCATTTGCGGTTCGCGCCACTTTTGGCCGGGCTGATCGCGAGCCAACCCCAAGGGTCCGCCGCCTGTTCGACCGGGCGGCGGGCCAGATCAGCCTTTTTCTCCATCCTGCTTTTTTGCCGCGTCCAGGTAATCTTTCCAGGACTCCAGAATAGTCCTCTTTATCTGCGCCGTGGACGCGTCCTTGCGGATGTAGCCGGAAGCGCCCTGCTTTATGCATTCGTTGGCAACCTCCATGGAGGATAACGATGTGAGCATCACCACAAACGCGCCGGGTGAGATCTCCCTGATCCTTTTCAGAGCCCGAATCCCGTCCATTCGGGGCATGTTCAGGTCCAGCAAAACGATATCAGGTTTACTCTGTTCGAACGCCTCCACCGCCTCAGCGCCATCGGAAGCCTCCGCCACCACATCCGCGCCCATGGAGATGAAAAGCTGCCTGACCAATACCCTGGTATGGCTCTCGTCGTCGGCGATAAGAACCCTGATTTTCCTTTTTTCACTCATGATTACCTCTACACACTCCCCGCAGGAACATCACTTTTGAACAACCGGAATGGCGAAGTGGAACAAGCT
>JAOUNV010000354.1 GCA_029880775.1 Nitrospinota bacterium
TGGCCTCCTGCGCGCGCATAAAGGCGGAGCTTGGGTGGGCGCCAGAATATGACGACCTGGACTACATAATCTCCACAGCGCTGAAATGGGAAAAGAATCTTTCCCGAAGATAACGGGCTTTAGGACTCGATGACGGAGCTATTAACCCTATCGCACGGTCCCGTTTTTAGCGTACTCAGCGTCTTTAACAAACGCTAATGTCACAGGGCCCAATGAAAGTCGCTCAGCTTCCCCACTTTAGCTGATATCTTTCACAGCCTCCGCCACGCGTTCAATCTCCTCATCGGAAAGGTATGGATGCATCGGCAGACTAATGACTTCCGCGGCTGCGGCCTCCGCCACAGGGAATGAGCCTTGCCCCAGACCCAGATGGCCGTACACTGGCTGCAGGTGCACTGGTATGGGATAGTGGATCGCCGTGGGGATTCCCTTTTTGCTCAGCTCCTGCTGGGCCTGGTCCCTGTTCTCCATCCGAATTGTGTATTGGGCATAGACATGGGTGTTCCCTGGCGCGATGGTGGGAGTGACCACGGCGTCATTCAGCAATTGGGTATATCGAGCGCCGATCCTGGCGCGGGCCTTCACTTCGTCGGGGAATATGGTCAGCTTCTCCAGCAGCACGGCGGCCTGGATAGTGTCCATCCTGGCGTTGGTCCCGATCTGTGGGTGGTTGTATCGGCGGTCTTGCCCATGATTGAGCAGTTGGCGCAACGTATCGGCTATCTTGTCATCGTTGGTGAAGCATGCGCCCCCATCGCCATAACATCCCAGCGGCTTTGATGGGAAGAAGCTGGCGCAGCCGATGGTGGATAGCCCGCATGATTTCTTTCCTTTATGGTCCGCGCCGAAACTCTGGGCGCCATCCTCGATAACGGGGACGCCCCTGGCGGCGGCGATTTGGTTTATAGGGTCCATATCCGCGCATTGGCCGTAGAGGCTCACAGGTATGATGGCTTTCGTCTTCCCGGTGATGGCGCTTTCGATCCTGGCCGGATCGATGTTGCAGGTATCCTGCTCAATATCCACGAACACCGGAGTGGCGCCTAATAGCGACACTACCTCCGCCGTGGCGAAGAATGTGAATGGAGTGGTGATTACCTCGTCACCCGGCTTGACTCCCACAGCCATCAGAGACAGCAGCAAGGCGTCTGTGCCGCTGGAGAGGCTGATGGCGTGCTTGGCGTCGATGTACTCGGCCAGAGTCTTGTCCAGCTCGGCCACCTCCGGCCCCATGATGAACTGGCAGCTGTCTAATATCCGGGCCAGGCGGCGGTCCAGCCCTGGCTTTATCCTGTCGCGCTGGGTCTTTAAGTCTACAAAATCCAATGCTACCTCTGCTGTATGCGAATTAAACGGAATCGATGATTATAAATTAACGGTCCGTCGGGATAAAGGGGATTTTATCCTGAGGTGAGTTAGACCAGGGTTATGGTTTCCCCCATCTGCGGTATGGTGGTAATAAAGCCCAGCTCTTCCTTCAGCCTTTTTTTCAGTCCCTCCGCCTGTTCTTTTTCTCCATGGACCACCATTGTCAGCTTTGGGGCGGGGCTGAAGGCGGAAGCCCATTCGATGAGTCCGTTGGAGTCGGCGTGGGCGCTCAAAGCGTTGAGGGTGTGGATCTTCGCATTGATGGATATCTGCTCACGCATGATTTTTACACTCTCGGCGCCGTCCACGATCTTGCGTCCCTTGGTCCCCTCCGCCTGGTAGCCGACGAAGACGATGTGGCTGTTCTCGTTCCACAGGTTGTGGCGCAGGTGGTGCAATATCCGGCCGGCGTCGCACATCCCGGAGGCGGAGATGATTATCTGGCCGCCGGGAGTCATGTTCAGCAGCATAGACTCGTCCACCGACGAAACAAAATGCAATCCCTCGAACCGCAGCGGGGAGAGGTGGTTGTCGTAATACTGCAGCGCTTCCTCGCCATAGCATTCTCGAACGGCGTTTTCGTAAATACCAGTGGCGCTGGTGGCCATGGGGCTGTCCACATATATGTTCTTGTAGGTTTTTGGGATTCGCTCCTCCGCCATCAGCTCCCTTATGTAAAATATCAACTCCTGGGTGCGCCCCACGGCGAAGGAGGGGATGATGATGTTCGAGTCGGTTTTGGCCGCCTGGCGGATGATATCGGCCAGTTCCTCTTTGGTATCGGAAATTGGCCTGTGATGGCGGGCGCCATAGGTGGATTCGATCACCAGGAAATCTGCGGAGGTGAGGAACTCCGGATCCTTTATGATAGGCTGGTCCGGCCGACCCAGATCCCCACTGAACACGATCTTTTTGCCGGGGCCATTGTCGTGAGCCCGGATATCCAGCTCCACGATGGAGGAGCCGAGGATGTGGCCCGCGTCGTGGAGAATGAAGCTGATCGAACTCGACAATTCCACCGTCTGGCGATAGCCACAGCGCTCCAGCTTCTTTAGCGCGGTCCTGGCGTCGGCTGTGGTGTAGAGCGGCTCCACGGGGCCTTTTCCCTTCCGCCTGTTCTTGCGGGATCGCCATCCGGCCTCCACCTCGTGGATATGGGCGGAGTCCATGACGATCAGATTGGCCAGCTCCGCTGTGGCGGCGTGGCAGTGAATCCTTCCTTTAAAACCACGGTTTACCAGTAGAGGAATGCGCCCGGAATGGTCGGCGTGGGCATGGGAGAGGATCATATGATCCACCTTTGCCGGATCGAAGCCGAAAGCGTCGTAGTTGCGCATGAAGGTGGCGTGGCTCCCCTGGAACATTCCGCAGTCTATCAGCACGGTTTCCTGGCCTGTGTCCAGCAGAAAGCATGAGCCTGTGACCTGTTCTGTCGCCCCGAAAAACCTGATCTTCATCATGAAAGCGTCCCCCATAATCGAAGCCGAATTTGGTCCGCCCAGCAGCGGCTACACTTGATAATGATAACCCTTTTTTATCTGAACAAGGTATCTTTTGGCGCAAGTGGCTTATGCATAAAGTCTCTTGTGGCGGTATCATCCGCCTGATATCCTAGGGCGATAACAGGCGATAATAACCAATGAAAGCAGACACCACCTTCTCCTCCGAATACATCCTCCGGATGGAGAACGTGGTGAAAGCTTTTGGCGGATTCACCGCCCTCCAACAAACATCCCTCACGATACCCGGCAAGATGGTGTTCGGACTGCTGGGC
>JAOUNV010000055.1 GCA_029880775.1 Nitrospinota bacterium
TGCGCAGAGAAGGCAAGCTGCCAGGGATTATCTATGGTCATGGCGAGAACGTGCCAGTCACCCTGGACACCAAGGAGTTGCTAAAGCTCCTCGAAACCAGAGGCGGCTCCCACAGCGTCATCCATTCCAAGATAGAGGGTGATAAGAAGGAGCGGTCGGTGATGATCAAAAGCCTGGACGTGCACCCCATCTACGACACCCTGGTGCATATCGACCTGTTGGAGATCGACGAAACCAAGCTGATGAAGCTGGATATAGAACTCGAATTTATCGGCGTACCGGTGGGGGTGAAGGAAAAGGGAGGCGAATTGCGCATCCAGAGGAAGAAACTGTTGATCGAGTGTCTTCCCAAGGATATTCCGGCCAGCCTGGAAGTCAACATAAAGGATATGGAAGTTGGACACTTATTGTGCGCCAAGGATGTAGAGCACGCTGACTCGGTTAAGATATTGACCGATCCGGAAGCTCATGTGGTCTCGGTGGTTCCACCCAAGCAGGACAAGACCGCGAAAACAGGGGAGGAGGCTGAGGAGGCCGCTCCGGCAAAGGCGGCGCCTGACGCCGGGAGCCCGGAAAAGAAGTAAGCCTCTGTTGTTATATCCGGCTCGGACATGAAGCTTGTGGTGGGGCTGGGCAATCCCGGCCCCCGATACGCCTTCACCAGGCACAACGCAGGGTTCGTGGCAGTGGATGTTTATCTGGCGCGGGCAGGAAAGGGGAAGATGGAGAAAAAATACGGCTCTTGGTTTACAATAGCGGCGCCAGGAGGCGTGGAAACGGCTTTTTTGAGACCAGGGTCGTTTATGAACCTGTCTGGCGGCCCGGTGAAAAAGGCTATGAAAGACCTGGGTGTCGGGCCGGGAGAATTGATGGTCATGCATGATGACATAGATATCAGGTTCGGGGAAGTCCGGCACAAACTTGGCGGGGGCCATGGCGGGCACAACGGACTCAGGTCAATAATTGAGAGTATCGGCGGCGGCGATTTTCACAGGATCAGGTTGGGGGTCGGTCGACCACCGGAGGGAATCGTCGCCAGTGATTATGTATTAAGCGCGTTTTCCGCCGATGAGGAAGATGGCTTCCTTGACGGCCTTGAGACGGCTTTCGAACTTTTGGAAAGCCGGTTTTTATTCAATACCATGGAAGGTGGAGACGCGGTAAATGGAAACTGATACCCGTAACAGAAGGGGGAAAAAATGACATTCTTGGTTTTTCTAGCGATCCTTACAGGCCTTGCTGGTCTGGGTGGGGTCTATTGGCTCTACAATGAAGTTGAGAAACAGGATTCCGGCAACGACAAGATGAAAGAAATCGCCGCTATGATCCATGAAGGAGCGATGACATTCTTGCGCAGGGAATACACGATCCTTGCCGGGTTCATCGGCGTGGTGTTCATCCTGCTGACTATTTTTATCCATTGGCAAACAGCCCTCGCCTTTGTGGTGGGCGCGGCCTGTTCCATGGCCGCAGGATTTATCGGGATGCAAGGCGCCACCATGGCCAACGTTCGCACATCGGCCGCCGCCAACCAGAAAGGGCAGGACGCGGCGTTGCAGGTGGCCTTTGAGGGGGGCTCGATCATGGGTCTTTCCGTGGCCAGCCTGGGGCTCATCGGCCTCAGTACCTTCTACCTGATGTACGTGGCCTTTTCCAGCCCGGAAAACGTACAGTATATTGCCGGGTTCGCCATGGGCGCTTCCACCATAGCGCTCTTCGCTCGTGTGGGCGGTGGCATATACACAAAGAGCGCCGACGTGGGCTCGGACCTGGTGGGCAAGGTGGAAGCCGGCATCCCGGAGGACGACCCTCGCAACCCTGGTGTTATAGCCGACAACGTGGGCGACTGCGTTGGGGATACCGCCGGGCTGGGAGCGGACATATTCGAATCATACGTCGGATCGATGGTGGCCACCATGACCATTGGAGCGCTGATGGCGGATCCGACCGGCTATATGATTCTGCCTTTGGTCGTGTCGATGGTGGGCCTTCTGGCCTCCGGCGCCGGCATCGCCTCCATGCGCCTGATGAAGGGTGTGGATCCTGCCGCCGTGCTGAGATACACAGCCTTGGTGGCCGCCGCCATCATGCTGCTAGTCGCCATTCCTGTTGTCCTGATTCTCATGCCCGATGATGTGCAATGGGGAATATGGGGCGCCCTGGTGGCTGGTTGCCTGGCTGGCGTAATGATCGGCATGCTCACTGAATATTACACGGGGATGTTCGGCCCGGTGAAAAACCTGGCCGCGTCTACGTCCACCGGCGCGGCGACGCTGATCATCACAGGCGTGGCGCTGGCCATGGAGTCGGTGGCGGCGCCAGTGGTGATCATTGCTATAGCCACTTTCCTGGCCAACAGTTGGGCCGGACTATACGGCGTGGGCTTGGCCGCCGTGGGAATGCTGGGCACTGTGGGAATCACCATGAGTGTGGACGCATACGGCCCTATCGCCGACAATGCGGGAGGAATCTCGGAGATGTCTGGGCTGGGACCGGAGACAAGGAAGATAACCGACGGCCTCGACGCCTTGGGTAACACCACCGCCGCCATCGGCAAGGGGTTTGCTATCGGGTCGGCGGCGCTGACAGCGTTGGCGCTATTCTCCGCCTACACCCAGGCGGTGCATCTGGATAATATCAATCTGGTGGACGCCAAAGTGGTCATCGGATTGTTCCTGGGCGGCGCCATAACGTTCGTCATCGCCTCCATGACCATGAAAAGCGTGGGCAAGGCCGCCATGAAAATGGTGGAGGAAATTCGCCGCCAGTTCCGGGATATCCCGGGCCTGATGGAGGGCACCGGCAAGCCGGACCCGGCCACCTGCGTGGACATCGCCACCAAAGCGGCCTTGTTCGAGATGATGCTACCGGGCGTGACAGCAGTCCTGGCCCCTGTGGCTGTGGGTCTGCTCTTGGGCCCCGAGGGCCTGGGCGGGATGCTGGCTGGCGCTCTGGTCACCGGCGTGACGCTGGCGCTTTTCATGGCGAATAGCGGCGGCGCCTGGGATAACGCCAAGAAGTACATTGAGTCTGGCAACCTGGGTGGCAAAGGATCGGACGCTCACCATGCGGCGGTCATCGGCGACACCGTGGGTGATCCTTTCAAGGATACTTCCGGACCAGCCATGAACATCCTTATCAAGTTGATGTCGATCATCTCGCTTGTCATCGCCCCGCTTCTGATTGTCTGACAGAAGCGTCCGTGACGAACATGTGAATCATGGCCCGGAGAATCCTTCTCCGGGCCTTTTTTTAACCACTGGCGCTGGGCATAATAACGCAAAGGATAAGTAATGGGGGAACGTAAACCATCGCCGGGCGGAACCAGAATGCGAGGTGGATTGCTCCACTTGAAATTTGAGGATCCCGCTCTGGAGCAGGAGTTTCTGGACCACTACACGGACAAGACCCGAGGTCCGGTCCGGGTGGGCCTGCTGGTAGGCGTGGCAATCTACGCTCTTTTTTTCCTGGTGGACATACAGAAGGTCTCGGACTATGCGTTGGTTGCGTTCTTCATACGGTTCGCCCTGATCATCCCTCTGGCCATCGGCATCATTGGGTTCTCCTACCGGGAAAGGTTCCAGGGCGTTTTTGCCCAGGCGCTTTTATCCACACTGCTAATAGCCGCCGGCGCCAGCATCCTGGCCATTGACTACATATCAGACAACTCTCCACAAGTGGTGTACTACGCCGGAATGATGCTGGTGGTTTTCTGTGTGCCTTTGTGCCGTCTGCTGTTCAGCTTCGCTATGGCCACAACCTTTACTCTGGTGACCATGCTTGTTATATATCTGGGGCCCGTCCTGGGCGATGGGTTGGGCGAATCCGCAGACAAGGTTTTACTGATGGCTTCGGCGGCGGCGCTGAGCCTGGTGGTCTCCTATTTCAGCGACCGGCACACCAGGAGGGAATTCATCCTGATCATGGAGCTGGAGCAGTCCAACACCGAAGCGGCGGCTGCGACGCAGATGAAAGACAAGCTGGTAGCTCTGGTGTCCCACGACCTGAAGGATCCCCTATCCAGTATCAAGGCGGTGGTGGATATCATGAAAAACTTCGGGGATGACTTAGCCGAGGGACAAAAAAAAGAGATGGTGGAAAGCCTGGGCCAGAGCGTGGACAGGATGCGCGAGATCATCCATCTGCTGATGAGGCTACAGGGAATGCAAGGTGGGGGATTGCTCAAAGAGAGGGAATGGGCGGGGCTGCGAGCCATCTCGGAACGGGCCGCAAACGCATTGGCGCCAGTGGCCAGAAAAAGAGAAGTGGATCTGGTAAACGATGTCCCCCCTGGGGTGGAAGTCTTCGCCGACGAAGCATTATTGACCCATGTGATACAAAACCTGGTTTCCAACGCAGTCCGATACACGGGCGTGGGTGGAAAGGTGCGGATATTTTGTCCCGTTGACGATGGGGCCTCCCTGGCCGTGGAGGATAGCGGGGAGGGAGTTGACGAGAAGCGCGCGGCCAAAATCATGGCCACCACCCCGAACACCAGTGGAGAGAAGATCGGCGGAAGCTCCGGATGGGGGATAGGCCTGTCGCTGGTCAATGAGATTGTCACCGCTCATGGCGGCTCCATGTGGGTGAAGTCTCAGCCGGGGAGTGGCGCAGTGTTCTATGTCCATCTGCCAGACCCGGGGGATGATCTGTGGAGCGGGCCTGAAGATACCGCTTGCTAGGCCGGGTCTGTGGAATCGTAACCGATAACATCCTTTACCAGCTTGTCCAGGGTGGGGGCGCCTGCCGCGTTGGTCCATCCTGTTTTGCCGCCGGGGCCCACCCAGTGAGCCACCACCGAAGCTTTGTCCACCTCCACCCCCACATCCAGATACTCCATCCCGTCGTATGTGACGACCCTGATCTGGGAAAGAAGTAGCCCCGCCTCCAGCAGCCTGTCCGTGATTCGTTTGAAGCTATTGCGGTGGGTGGCCAGTAAAACCGCCTCCAGCTTTCTGGTCTCCGATGGGTTAATGTTGAAATATGTGATCTCATGGAGCATTTTCCCCATCAGGTCGGCCACCCTGTCGCCATGGACGCTTCCGAACAACCCGTAATACGCGCCCAACATATACTTTTCCCACCCTTCATAATACACGTCGTCCAGCGGGTAAATGTGGCCCAGGAAGGCGAATTTTCCAGGATACTGGATCACCACCGCCGTGCATGTGGTAACTCCGGCGGTAGAGATAACATCATCGGCCCTTCCGGCGCCGTACTCGTTGATATCCACCTTCACGCTCTCCTGGTACAGCAATTCAGGATGTGGTTCGGCGGGCGCCCCGGCGGGAAGCCTCTTGAAAATCTCATCGTATAAACGGTCCCGATCATTCATGAATCGACGGGTGATCACCTCGTCCTCGTCTATCTCGGCGATTATTACCCAGCCTGCGCCAGCGAACTGGAATTTCTCGAAAGAGCTGAAAACGCGTACTCCCCGGTAATCGAGAATGATGTCGCCCCCTTCGCCAGCTTCCATCGCCAGCTTCACAGCCTCCGTCTCCACCCGCAGGCTCATTGCCGTATCTTGCGGCAACAGGCGCGACTGGGTGAGCATGACGTGGCTCTCGTTGGTCAGGTACACTTCCGCCGTTTTCCCCAGCCCGGCGTCCTGGGACATTATCTCCTTTAAGGCTCCGGAGGAGAACTGGAACACCATCCATCCGGCCAAGCCGTCCGGCTGCTTCATTGGCGCGATGAAAAATGCGGCAGGTTCCTTGGAGGGGGAGTAATAGTGGTAATCAACAAAGTTGTCCCGCGTGCCAGATTTCAGCTTTTGCGCCAGCAAGGTGGAGGAAAGCTCGCTGTTGAATATATTCTTGCCCAGGTCGGACTCCCGTCTTATGGTGTGAAACACCAGCCCACTGCGGTCTATGAAAAGGATATCGTAAAAGTAGTAATACTCCTCCAGATACTCCCGGTCCAGGACCTCATCCTCATAGGCTCCCGTTTCCATCGGAAGCGCGCCATTGGCCACCAAAGACCTGAACCTGTTAAACGCTCCGGTGAGGGCTGGGTTTTTGACCGAATCTTGGACCTTATCCCGCATCCGCTCCAGCTTTTCCACCACCAGCATTTTTCTCTCCATCCGCAGGGAGCGCAGATTCTCGAAGGTATCGGATTTAATTTCCGGGCCAGAAGTGGGGGAGCAGCCGTTCAGGTAAAGCGCGGATAGAATCAGAAACAGGATCAGGAATTGAAAACCAAAACGTTTCATTTCACCCCTCGCGGATCAATAATATAGCAGGATCCCAATTCACGCGTTTCCTCATTTCCCATCTTCTTTCCGCCGCCGATCGCTTTTGTTAGCATCGAACATAAGCCTACAATCTACAATATTATATTACCAGACGGAATCCTGGAAGAACCGTGGCGCCGGGATCGACAGACTACGCTGGCAACTCGCATAACGGGTTATATTGACTTGCCCCTCTTCGTAACCTAACATGATCCAAGCCTTTAATCACAATCCACCAGGGGAGCGCACGAGTTGAAATTTTCCAAATTGTTCCTGCCGACGCTGAAGGAAACTCCGTCAGAGGCGGAGGTTATCAGCCACAAGTATATGCTGCGCGCGGGCCTGATCCGCAAGCTGGCGGCGGGGATATACTCCGTCATGCCGCTGGGGGTGCGGGTGCTGCGCAAAATAGAAAACATAATCCGCCAGGAGATGAACCGCGCTGGCGCCCAGGAGGTGTTTCTCCCTTCGATCCAGCCCTCCGAGCTGTGGCGCGAATCGGGCCGGTGGGACTTTTACGGCAAGGAGCTTTTGCGAGTGACAGACCGGCATGGTCGTGAATTCTGCTACGGCCCCACCGCCGAGGAAGTGATCACCGACCTGGTGCGAAACGATGTCCGCTCATATCGCGACCTGCCGCTGAACCTGTATCAGATCCAGACCAAGTTCCGCGACGAGATCCGCCCCAGGTTTGGTGTGATGCGCGGACGCGAGTTCTCCATGAAAGACGCATACAGTTTCGACGCTGACGAGGAGGGCGCCGAGGAAAGCTACCGCGCCATGAAGAAAGCTTACGAGGCGATCTTCCTCCGGTGCGGTCTGCGATTTTCCGCTGTGGAGGCGGACACGGGCCAGATCGGCGGCTCTTCCTCCCACGAATTCATGGTGTTGGCCGATTCCGGCGAGGACACCATCGTCCATTGCCAAAAATGCGGATACGCCGCAAACGTGGAGCGCTCCCGTCTGCCCCTCCCCCCCGTTTCGGCGGCCCCCCCGCCTCCCGCGCCGATGGAAGAGGTCGCCACTCCCGGCATGGGCGCCGTGGAAGATGTGGCGGAGTTTCTGAAGCGGGACACCACAGATTTCATAAAGACATTGATCTTCAAGACCGGGCTTAAGGAGAGGCCCCTGGTGGCGGCGCTGTGCCGGGGGGATCACGAGATAAACCATGTGAAGCTGGCCCGGGCCATCGGCTGCGCGGAAGCCTCGCTGGCTGAAGAAGCTGACGTGGTGAAAGCCACCGGGGCGCCCGTGGGATTCGCCGGAGCGCCTGGGCTGGCCATCCCTGTGGTGGCGGATAACTGGGTCCGGAACATAGTGAACGCCGTCACCGGCGCCAACAAGGCGGACACGCATATCGTCAACGTCAACCCGGAGCGGGACTTCCCGGAGGGGACAGAGTGGGCGGATATCCGCCAACCGCAAGAGGGCGACCTTTGCCCGGAATGCGCCGCCGCCATGGGCCTGGCGAAGGGGATCGAGGTGGGGCATATCTTCAAGCTGGGGACCAAATATTCCGAGTCTATGAATGCCACTTTCCTGGACGCCGAAGGGGAAAAAAAGCCGATGATAATGGGATGCTTCGGCATCGGCGTGGGGCGCACCGCCGCCGCCGCTATAGAGCAGAACCATGACGATGACGGGATAATGTGGCCTATGGCCATCGCTCCGTTCAAGGCCATTGTGCTACCTCTGAATATTAAAGACAGCGCGGTGATGGATGTGGCGGAGAGCATTTACCACAACCTGGATGACAGCGGGCTGGAGCCGCTGCTCGACGACAGGAACGCCAGGGCGGGAGTGAAGTTCAACGACGCGGACCTGATTGGAATACCGTTGCAGGTGATCGTGGGGAAAAAGGGCGTGGAGCAGGGGAAGGCGGAGATAAAGATTCGCGCCACCGGGGAGAAGCTGATGGTGGACATAGCCGAGACGCCCGCCAGGGTGGCCGAGCTGGTTAAAAAGTTCACTCCGTGACTGTAGCCACCGGACTTTACGGATCACTCATCTCCGTTGTTCTCCCGGCCAGGGCCACGGAAGCCACGCTATTCCATGCGGCATTGGAGAGTGTCCTGGCGCAGACATACACAAACT
>JAOUNV010000355.1 GCA_029880775.1 Nitrospinota bacterium
TACGCTGGGGGAGCCTCCGGAGCAGCCTCCCGCGAAAATGGCCGCAGTGGCGAACATAGTAAGAAAAAGCTTGTTAGAATAATGGTTCGGCATCAATCCTCCCGGATTCCAAGAAAAGTTTTCGAATAGTTTGTAATGATGTAGATTGAACTTGTGAGCGTAAAGATTAAGGCGCCTCCCAGACTTTTGTCAATAGCTTCGCTGCGCCGGGTTGCTTCCCGGAGGAGGTATGATTATCATGGCGCCATCGCGCTACAAGGGCGCCAGGAGAGAAAACACGTTCGCAAGGAGAATGACGTGAACCGAAAGCTGACCTTTTATTTACCGCGTAGCCAGAGGCTGGGCGCCGGTATGGGGCAACCCTGATGAAAGACCCGATGGCCCGGCTGCGCGAGGAAGCGGCCCGAAAGGAGCTGGAGCGAAAAGCGGAAAAGGAGCATGCTCCACAGCCCGCGCCAGAAAATGCCGCCGCGGATCGGGAAGTGGCGGAGTATCTGGGAGCGGCGGAGGAAGAGGTGGCCGCCTGTTGTGGCTCCATCTGCCCCCACTGCGACATGTTTCTGGACAAGGCCATTGCTCTGGTCCAGCTGGGGCGGCCCCATCACCTGTTCATGAACCCGTCCCAGGAGGAAAAGTTCCGGGAAGCGATGGAAATATATGAAAGGGATCGGACCGAATACGCAGCCCGGCGCCAGGAGCTGATGGAGAGAATGCGCCGGTAAGGATCGTCGGCCATCAGGCCGTCAATGCGCTAAAGTGGGCTTTCGGGCGCTGTTGGGGCCCACCACCAATGTGGTGAAGGACGAGGGGTCGCCAAAAAATATCCCCGCCAGGTCGCGCATCTGATCCGCAGTGACACAGCTTATCTGCTCCAGCGTCTCCTCCATGGAAAAGAATCGGCGGTGATAGGCCATCTGCCCGGCGATTTGGGAGACTCTGGAGTCTAACGACTCATAAGAAAGCCTCACGTTATCCTGAGCCTGAGCCTTCGCCCGCGCCAGCTCCTTTGGGTCCACCTTGGTAGAGCATAAGGCGCTCATCTCCTCCATGGTGACACGCCTGATCTCCTCCAGCGATTCCGGCGCGCAGGCGGCATATACCCCCGCCGCCCCGCAATCGGCGAAGCGATCCTGGAAACTGTGGATCGAGTAGGCCAGCCCCCTTTTTTCCCGTATGTTCTGGAACAGCCGTGATGAGACACCGCCACCGAAGATGGTGTTCAAAAGCATCTGCGTCATTCTACGTTCGTCTGTCATGCAGAGCCCAGGCCCAGCCATCAGAAGATGAGCCTGCTCGATCTCCTTATGGATGAAGTCCTCACCAGGGGAGGGCTTGGCGACGGGGGGCCGCTGCTGGGCTTTGCCAGGTGTCAGGCGCCCAAAATGGCTCTGGACCAGGGCCGCCAGCTTTTCCATGGTGATATCCCCGCAGGCGGCCACCACAATGGAAGGTGGCGCGTAGTGGGATTCACGGAATTCGAAAAGGTCCTGTCTGTCTACATTAAGCACGGACTGGGCGTCGCCTGCTATCGGCCGACCCAGCGGATGGTTCGGAAATCTGTTTTGGTAAAGCCTTTCATAAGCCAGGTCCGCCGGGCTGTCGTCCACCGCCCGCAGCTCCTCCAGGATCACACGGCGCTCCAGCTCCACCTCCTCCGGGGGGAAGGTGGATTCGAGCATGATTTCGGAGATAAGGGAGAAAGCCTTATCCAGGCGTTGGTTCACCACATGGGCGCCGAAACAGGTGTTTTCTCTGGTGGTGAATGCTTCCACATTGCCACCCAGCTCGTCGATTTCTATGGCGATGTCTGAAGCTGTCCTGGTGTTGGAACCCTTGAACACAAGATGCTCCAGGAAGTGTGAAACTCCCAGGTTATTGTCAGTTTCGTTTCGGGATCCGGCAAGAACCCAGACCCCGAACGAAACTGATTGGAAAAACGGTATTCTTTCGCAGACGACCGTTATGCCATTAACGTCGCGGGCCTCTGCTATCACGTCCATCTCGTCCGTCACGTCCACCACGGGAATGTCCTCCTCCTCCAGAAGGCTTGCGTCCCGGGCCTTTTCCGGCGCCCTCAGGTGGCTCGCGCAGTTCCTTGTCGGTGCCAGCCACCGCCTCTCGATAGGAGAGCCGTACTTTGCCGCTGGGGTCCACCTCGATGACTTTCACAGGGATCCTGTCGCCAATGGCGAATACATCCTCCACGTTCTCCAGCCGGAACTCAGCAATCTGGCTGATGTGCAACAGTCCGTCGGTGCCGGGGAATATTTCGACAAACGCGCCGAATTCCACAATCCTGCGGACTATGCCATCGTATATTTTGTCTAACTGGGCCTCCTGGGTGATGTATTCCACCATACCGATGGCCGTTTTCAGCTTTTCCGTATTGGCGGAGAATATTTTCACCTCACCGGCGTCGTTGACATCCACCTGGCATCCTGTGTCCGCCACGATTCCCTTGATCACCTTGCCGCCGGGGCCGATAAGCTCCCGCACTTTTTCCGGGCTGATCTTGAGAGTGTGGATTCTGGGGGCGTTGGGGTTCAGCTCCTCACGGGGTTTGGAGATCGCTTCGTCCATGATCCCCAGGATGTGGAGCCTTCCCTCTTTGGCCTGATCCAGCGCGCGCTTCAGAAGCTCCACGTCCAGGCCGCCTTCCAGCTTGATGTCCATCTGCACGGCGGTGATGCCATCGCGAGTGCCTGCCACCTTGAAGTCCATATCTCCCAGGGCGTCTTCCATCCCCAGGATGTCGGAGAGAATGGCGACCCTCTCCCCTTCCATCACCAGGCCCATGGCGATACCGGCCACCGGCGCCTTGATCGGCGCTCCGGCGTCCATCAGGCTCAGGGACGCGCCGCAGACAGTGGCCATGGAGGAGGAGCCGTTGGACTCCAGGATCTCCGAAACCACCCGAATGGTGTATGGGAATTTTTCGTTTTCCGGGATGACTCGATCAATAGCCCTTTCGGCCAGTGAGCCGTGCCCGACCTCGCGCCTGCTGGTGCCCATCATCCTTTTCACTTCTCCCACACAGAATCCGGGGAAGTTATAGTGCAGGAAGAATGTGCGGACGGAGCGGCCTTCCAGATTGTCTATGGTCATCTCGTCCTGGCTGGTGCCCAGGGT
>JAOUNV010000356.1 GCA_029880775.1 Nitrospinota bacterium
GTGGAACGGACGCTGGCCGCCCCCTGCACGTCTATCACCAGCAACAGGTCCTGCCCCTGGGCCAGCGAGCTCTCGATCTCCTTGGCCGATGTCCCGTAATAATTGCCGAACACTTGCGCCCACTCTATAAAGTCACCATTACCTATCATGGCCAGGAACCGATCCTCGTCCACGAAATGGTAGTCCACTCCATTCTCCTCGCCTTCCCTGATTTTCCTGGTGGTGTGAGAGACAGTCTTGCGCAAACCATCCACCAGCTCAAGAATCATGTTGGCCACAGTGGTCTTCCCCGTGCCGGAGGGGGCGGAGATGACGAAAAGAATTCCTTCAGATCCTGGCTCGCTCATTCTTACTCCAGGTTCTGCGCCTGTTCGCGCAGTTTCTCCAGCTCCCCTTTGATCTCCAGAGCCAGCCGTGTTATCTCCGTGGAATAGCTTTTCGAGCCTATGGTATTCGTCTCCCGGCCCAGCTCCTGAAGCAGGAACTCCAGTTGCCGCCCCACCGAGCCCTCCGAGCTTAGGATATCCGCCGCTTTTTGTAGATGGCTGTCTATGCGGGTCAGCTCCTCGGTAATATCGCTACGGTCCGCCAACAGAGCAGCTTCCTGGGCCAATCGCCCCTCGTCCATCGCGGCGGCGCCCAGCAGCGCCTCCACCTTTTCCTTCAGCGCCGCATAACGCTCTTTCACGCTGGCTTCATTTAATTCCTTGATGCTCGCCGCCCACTGGCCGATCCTGTCAAACCGCCCGGCAAGATCCTGGGCGATATGCTTTCCCTCGGAGCCGCGCATCAGGGCCAGTTTCTCCAGCGCCTGACCCAGCGCAGCCTCCAGAGGCCTTGCCATCATATCCGTATTCATTGCGTCCCCCGTCACCTGGAACATCTCCCGGACCTGAATCAACTCACCGAAAGATGGTGGATAAGGAATGCCGTACCTCTCGGAGATATCCCCGGCCGCCTTCAGATACCCCTTCAACAGAGGCTCGTTGATTTGCACCTTGGCGGCGGTCTCCACATTGTCCAGGGCCACCAGAACCTCGAAGGCGCCACGGTTGAATATTCCCTTTAATTTTTTTCGGACCAGGTCGTCCAGCGCAAAATTCTTGTATGGTGTTTTCACCCCCACTTCTATATAGCGGTGGTTCACAGACCGGGCCTCGACCGTCACCTTCAGCCCATCCATCTCGCTTTCACCCAGGCCGTAGCCGGTCATCGAATTTACCATCTTGTCGGCCTACTCCTCATCTCCGCCAGCGATCATCTCTATCTCCACCAGCCCTCCCAGGGGGAGGCCTGCCACCTGCACCGCGGAACGGGCTGGAGCATTGGTCACCCCCACACGCTCGGCGTAGATGGCGTTTACTTTTTGAAAATCACCCATATCCACCAAAAACACCGTGCTCTTGAGGACATGAGCCAGCGACAACCCGGCGGCCCGCAAAACAGCCTCCAGGTTATCCAAGGCTTGCCGGGCCTGGCTTTCCACATCGGCGCCCACAAGCTTGCCGGTGGCCGGGTCCAGCCCCAGCTGCCCCGCCGTAAACACCAGGCCTCCATGCCTCACCGCCTGGGAATAAGCCCCCACGGCCTTGGGCGCCTTGTCGGTCTGGATCACTTTCTTCGGCATCGTATTTTCCACTGGATTAAATTCATTCCGCTAAACATCGGCCCTGCCAAAACCTTGATTGTACCCGAATATGCTTCCAGACGCCACGCAGTCTTATCCTCCCCCCGCTCCTCTTCCATATTCACTGCGATATGAGATAAAATGGAACTTCGCTTAACTTATGCAGGCGGCCTTTGACATACTCGAATAAACGGGTATGCGCTTCGGAGGCCGAACAATCCGCTTTCGAGAACCAGGGCGATTGACTTGAATAAAATAGGAATCACCACCACCATCCCGGCGGAGATCGTATTTGCCGCGGGCGGCGCCCCTGTGGACCTGAACAATGTCTTCATCACAGACATCAAACGCTCCGAGTATGTGGAGCAGGCGGAGGTGGAAGGCTTTCCCAGGACCATATGCGGCTGGATAAAGGGAATGTATTCGGCCTGCCTGGATCATAAGATACCCAAAGTGATCGCCGTCACCGGGGGCGACTGCTCCAACACCCATGTGCTGATGGAGATATACCGAATGCGGGGTGTGGAGACTATCCCTTTCAACTACCCCTATGGCCGAAGCAGGGAAAGCATGGAGAGCGAACTGACTCTGCTCCGCGATTCACTGGGCGCCTCGGAAGAGACTTCGGAGCAATGGCGTGTACGCCTGAACCGTATCCGCCGCAAGCTGGATATCGTGGATCGGATGACCTGGCAAGATGGCAAAGTGAGCGGTTTTGAAAACCATTTCCTTCTCGTCAGTTCGTCAGATTTCGATGGAAACCCGGATAGCTTCGAGGAAAAAATCGACCGCTTTATCGGGGAGGCGCAGCGACGACCGGAGATAGACGCTCCTGTCCGGCTGGGAATGATCGGTATCCCCCCGATAATGGAAGGGCTGCATCAGTTCATGGAGGAGTCTGGCGCCTATTGCGTCTACAACGAAGTCGCCCGCCAGTTCACTATGCCTTTTGGCGGGGAGTCGCTGGCGGAGCAGTATCTGGCTTATACATACCCATACCAGATCGGACCCAGAATCGACGACATACGCGCCGAGATCGAACGAAGGAACATCGACGGAATCGTCCACTATGTCCAATCGTTCTGCCATCGCCAGATGGAGGATCTGATCTTCCGGGAGAAAATGGATATTCCTATCCTGACCATTGAGGGGGACGCGCCAAGGGCCATCGACGCCAGGACAAAAATACGGCTGGAAAGCTTCATCCGGATGATCGCCCAACGCAAGGGAGCGGCGGTATGAGCGGGGCCATGACCCTGGGGGTGGACGCTGGGAGCAGGCAGGTGAAACTGGCCATCGGCGCGGGACGGGAAATCTCTTTCACCGCCATGGTGGACACTGTCCAGTTCTACCTCACATGTCGCAACGACCTAGGTCGCGACGACCATAATGGCCAAAGCAGTGGACGGGAGATCGATATCAACCGCCTGGCGCAACTGTCTGATGCGCCCGCCTGGGGTCGTGTGGTGTCCACCGGATACGGGCGCAACAACGT
>JAOUNV010000357.1 GCA_029880775.1 Nitrospinota bacterium
TCTGGGAAACCAATTCGGAAAAGGAGCTCCCGAAAGCGCGCGATAGCAGCAGGAAACCCACATCGTGGATAAGACCCGCCAGATAGAACATGGAGCCGTCGCTCTGGCCCATCTCTTCGGCCAGAACCCGGGCCACCTGCCCGGTGAGCACACTATGGTCACGCATGCGAATCAGATACACATAACCATCATCGGCGCCAGTGGAAAAGTAGCTGGAGGTGGCTGATTTCATCACCAGCTCAGCCAGTTCCTTGATGTTCAGGATCTCCGCCGCCTGGTTGATCGAGCTGACGCCGCCTGCGCGTCCGTTTTCCGGGGAGTTGGCCACTTTCATCACGTTTGCGGCTATGGCGGGATCCCGCTCAATAATGGAAACCATATCCCGGAACATGAAGGCGCTGCTGTTGGCCAGCTCTATAAGTTCCAGAGCCGCGTCCGGCAGAATGGGAAAAGAGGCCAATTCGCTAATGGCCTTTTCAAGCTGATCGTTCAACTCACGCTCCTAGGAGGTAAACAGTCCTAACTTATTTTTCGCGACGCTTCCCGCATTTCAAGACTACTTCCAGGTCATGCGCGCATTCAACGGGTGATTAGCGAAGGATAGCATGCCTCCCACCCGTATCCCCGGTATTTTAGCATATTTGTGACACTTAGCATACAAGCAAACCGACCAGGCGCCAGAAATGACTCCATGCCGAAAGCTACACCCTGATCCCAAACCGCCTCGGCTGGAACCGCCACAGCAGGCGCCAAGGCCCCCACGTCACCCTCGTTTAAAACAGTGTGTATATAAACGGCGCCACAACCGAACTTTCCGTCAGGATAATCAACGCGCCAAGGGCCAAAAGGGATATTATAACCGGCAAAAGCATCAGCTTTTTGCGGACTTGCACGTACTCCCAGAACTCCTGCAAATCGCTATGTGGTTCTTGCTTATCTTCTTCCATTTTTTCCAGTATTGACCTCCACGTACAATTTACCACAGTCCCGCCCCCTTTTCAAAGCAACCTTCGGCTGTCATTTCCCATGAGGCGCCGCGATAACTCCGGTAACGATACAGCTCCTTGAAAGGGGATTTGCCAATTAGCGAATCAGCAGGTAGCCCAATGGCCCAGTGAAAATGAAGATGAATATCACCAACAATATAGCAATTAGCTTAAGAACGGTCATCACCTTGGATTTTACCATCAGGCCACTGGACGGCGGACCTGTCTTCTCCTCCACCAAAGCGCATCCTCCGCTTTCGGCCAGGGCAAGCTCGTCTGCGGTCAGCTCCTCTGGCGCTTGGGCAGCCTGCGGCTTGATGGCGGTGAACATGGCGCCTTTTGTGATAGGGGAGCTGTTATAGGCGGGTTGATCCATCTGGGCGCCAGCCAGAAAGCCTGCAGCCTTGATCATTGCCAGGAAAACCTTTCCCGGTATTGCGCCCCCCTGTCAACGGCCCCAGTGGCGCGTCATGGTGTCCACATCGCGGGGGGATTCATCACTTAGTACCTGGTCGGCAATGGCCAGCCTTCCGCCAGGCCGCAGCACACGCCATGCCTCGCCCAGCGCCTTTTGCTTGTCAGGAACCAGATTGAACACACCATTGGAGATGACAGTGTCGAAGCTATGGTCTGGGAAGGGGAGCGACTCGGCGGAGGCGCAGGAGAAGCTCACATTGGCGGCGCCCGATTTCTTTGCGTTGGCGGCGGCGAGAGCTACCATTTCCTGTGTCATATCCACCCCGGTGGAGGAGCCATCCGGCCCGGCCAGCCTGTCGGCAAGTATGGTGTCCACCCCCGCGCCACATCCGATATCTAGGATTCTGTCTCCCTGGGACACTGGATCGGTGGAGAATACATGGGTGACACCGCAGTATGTGGAGGCCACGCTATCCAGCAACGAATCGGTGAGGGTTTTGTCGTAGCCGAGCCCTTCCATCCCCTGGCGGCCGGTGGGATAGCGGAACAGTTTCGCCCATGCTCCCCCGGCCACCTTTGCATAGCGGGAGAGGACGCTGTTGTTTATTTTCTCAAGATCTTTTGGAGTGAATCTCGTCTGTTTGACTGTCATGACTTTCTCTCAAAACAATTGCCCATATGATAACGCTAAGAGTCACCTCCCTTCATCACAAATATCCACAATACAAATCAATCTTACTGGCGTAACGCCCCCATATATTTGGGAACTGGCGCATCCGATCCGTCCTTGTAGGAGTTTGGATTCGTTGAATAATATTTCAACATCTTTAAAGAAAAGTCATAATCATTGCCATTTGGAACTTGTGCCAATTTCGCCTTTCCATCGGCCGTTAGTGATATCATAATTTTATTGGCGATAGCTTTTGCCAGAATATCATTCCCATATTTGTTAAAATGACAGCAGTTATCAATGTATATTTCCTCTGTTTCCCGGGAAAATAGCGTTGAAAAGTCAAAGAAACTGACACCCTTTTTGTTTAGTGCGTCTCCGGCTATCAGAAGATATGGGTATCCGGACCGTACGGCTAGTCCCCATGGACTTCCTTGCTGTATTGCCACGCTCTTTTCATGAGAGCCCATTTTTTTATTATCAAAATACTGATTAGGCTGAATAAAGTGAAGATAAATAGCGCCCTGGCTGGCGGCGAAGTTGTTTAGCATGATTGAGCAATTGGCCCAGTAGCGGGAGGAATCTATATACCAATCCCTTTCTGTCGAAATTCCAGAGGGAGGACCTAGAAAAGTCCTGCCATCTTGAGTTGTATATTGATTTCCATTTTCGCTTGCCCAAGATCTATCATAATCGAGTTTAAATTTCTGGCCAGCAATATTTACTGTTTTTGCAGTGAACTTGCTGTCGCCGTAACGGTGCAGGTCGGATTCAAGGCTGACATGATGGATCTTTTGAGCTTCGTCATAGCGCTTCCACAATAAATTCACCAATACGCTTCTCTTAAACGGCCATCTGTTAATTATATTTGCCATGTCATAACGCCGCTCCTTGGTAGCGAAAATGGCCGTAATAATCCGTAATCTATCAGGTGGAAACCTGGTTTCAGACCTGGCTCGCCAATTATCTGGGAAAAATGGAGAAAATTGCTCACGAAAGCTGCCGTGCACAAGGGGTAGCGCTATTTCATTTACACCATCAATA
>JAOUNV010000056.1 GCA_029880775.1 Nitrospinota bacterium
GTCTTCTGGCGGAACCAGCCGGTCCAGCCAAGTCTCCGTCTCCAGGGCTATGGTCTCGAAATACTTTGTAAGAGGCATGGTTTGCGCTTTTCCCTAAAGTTCGGGCCTTGGTTCAGAACGGGGCGGTATTCTCTTCCGGCTCGGCCATCTGCTCGGTCTTGAAGGCTCCCCCCTCCTTCACCAGTTTCTCAATTTTCTTTTCCGCTTCGTCCAGTTTTTTCTGGAGTCTCCGCACCGTCCCCACTCCCTCCTCGAACAGCTTCATAGACTTGTCCAGCTCCATGTCGCCGTCTTCTAGCTGCGAGACGATCTCCTCCAGGCGCTTTAGAGCCGCCTCGAACTTGATTTCTTTTTCCGTTTTTTCACTCATTGTCTTCCCAGTCTATCACGCCCTCCACGGGCAGGTCATATCAGAAAATCTAGCTGTCAAACAGCTCTCCTTGTTTGATCCCCTTTTTCGATTTCCCATCCACAGTGGCCCCGGCGGCGCCGTCCTTCACCCGGATACTCACCTTCGTTCCGGGCGCCAGGTCCGCCACAGTCTTTATGACCCCTCCATCGGCGGCGCGGGTGACTATGGCGTACCCTCGATCCAGGACTTTCGCCGGGTCGTAGGCGGCCAGGGCGGCGGCCAATTTTTCGATTTTGTTGCGATCATTTCCCAGCCGCAGATTCACTCCTCTAAGAAGCGCTTCTTCTATCCTGGTCAGCTCCACTTTACGGGTTGCGATCCATGTCTTTGGCCTGATAGCCTCCAGCCGGTCAGTGATGGTTTTGGCTTTCAGCCGTTTCACACCCGCCAGGCGCGTCAAGGCGCGGCCCATGGCAATGGAAAGCTGCGCCAGTCTCTCCTGGCGTATGCGGACTTTGTTCGCGGGATTCTGGCCCCGCAGGCCGCCGCGCATCGCTTCTAGCTTGTGCCGGTACAGCTCCACCATATTTCGCGCAGTGGCGCTCAGCCGCCCCATCAGGTCATCCACAAACTGGGAATCGGCCTCCAGTTTATCCCGCATTTCCAGGCGTAGCTTGCGGGAAAGCTCGGCCAACTGCGCTTCCAGCGCCGCCTTCTCCGGCGCCACGATCTCCGCCGCGGCTGTGGGGGTGGAAGCGCGCGCGTCCGCCACAAAATCGGCGATGGTGAAGTCCACCTCGTGCCCCACGGCGCTGACCACCGGGATTTTAGACGCGGCGATGGCCCGGGCCACGACCTCTTCGTTGAAAGCCCACAAGTCCTCCAACGACCCACCGCCCCGCCCGGCGATGATCACATCCACCTGGCCGTATTGGTTCAGTTCTTTTATGGCCCTGGCGATTTTAGCCGCCGCGCCATCCCCCTGCACCGGTGATGGATTCAGCACGATGCGCAGGCCGGGGAAGCGGCGGTTGAGGGTGCGGATCATGTCTCGCACAGCGGCGCCCTTCGGGCTGGTGACGATACCGACAGACCAGGCGATGACAGGTAGCGGTTTTTTGCGGGCTTTGTCGAATAATCCTTCCGCCTCCAGTTTTTTCTTCAGCTCCTCGAAGGCCGCCTGCAGAGCGCCCAACCCTTTCGGCTCCATCGCCTCGGCCACCAGCTGGTATTCGCCCCGCTTGTTGTACACCGATATGCGGCCACGGACGACCACTTTGTCGCCATCTTTCGGGGTGAATCGCAGGTTCTTGCGGCTTCCCTTCCACATGACGCCGCGCACCTGGGAGTCTGCGTCCTTTAGGGTGAAGTATATATGCCCGGAGGTGTATATCTTGAAATTGGAAATCTCCCCCTCCACCCATATACCGGGGAAGGCGCCCTCCAGGATATCCTTTATGATTCCGTTTAGCGCAGTGACCGTCAACACCTGGCGGCCAGTGGCATCGTCTATATTCTTTTTCATTTCCCTGCGTTCTGGCTTTGCGCGCCGGGCATTATATCCACAGAGACGACCCACTCGAATCCGAACCATCCTGACTTTGTGGTCACTATCATCGTGTCGGCGAAGGGTGTCACCGTCTCATAAACATCCTTCTCCACGACCAGCCTCTCCCGTTGGCCTGTCGCCCTCCAGGATCTGACATATATCGCATGCGTCGCGCCCAGCAACGCCGCTCCAGAATGGTTGTCAATTTGCTTGTCCATCACTATG
The DNA here is from genome assembly GCA_029880775.1 of Nitrospinota bacterium. Classification (GTDB taxonomy): domain Bacteria; phylum Nitrospinota_A; class UBA7883; order UBA7883; family UBA7883; genus JAOUMU01. Next base: position 2,127 of record JAOUNV010000056.1, read on the forward strand.
GCGCCCAATACATTGGGTGGCGCGGTGTCCAGCGCTCCATTGGCGGTGATGACCGAGCCGAAGGTGGCGGCCGGGACGCCGCATAATGAGATGACGAAAAAGGTTACCATGGCTTTTGTTCCTGAGCCCTTTCGCCGCAGAAGATACAGCCCGAAGACGATGTATACCGCCGCCACGGAACCGCCGTAAAACAGCGCCATGCGCAACATTCGCAATCCGTCCAGTGGAGGGTAGGTGGATATGCCGATTATTACAAGGCAGACCCCTGCCGTTATCAGCGTGGCGGGTATGCCTATCAGCGCTATGGCTGTGTCGTCCTGGGGCCACCTGGCTTGTGTGTCGTTACTTTTCTTTTCCATATCTTTATCAGCTTTGAACAGAAAAGCATAAGCGCCAGGTGGTGTCAACCGCAGGCAGCGCGAAAGCCTGTTTCGCCTCTTTATGATGAAAAATAACTATGAATGAATTAGATTACCGGGTAAGCGGCTGGACGCGGAATTTTCAGGAGAGGGGAATGCGGAGGGCATCAAGAAAAGTATTTTTCATCCCATTGTTGGCGGCGGTGTTTTTGATGAGCGTGGCGCCGCCTATGAGCGCGGCCGAATCGCAGAACATCGCCGATGCGCATGCCGGGGAGCGTGACTATGCGCTCACTATCAGTGGCGGCATAAGCCTGGGGGCGTACCAGGCGGGGTTCAACTGGGGATTCGTTTCCATACTAAAGCGGCTCCACGCCGCCCGCCCCGCTAAAGACTCATACAATCTAAGAGCTGTCTCCGGCGCCTCCGCCGGCAACATAAACGCTTTTTTGACCGCCATCACCTGGATGGAAAAAGATGGCGCCCCGCTGCGGGGAAGCGGGCAGAACATTATCAATAACTGGTTCTACAACACCTGGATCCCGGTGGGGCTGGACACCCTGTTCCCCGGTGGAAAAAGCTGCGGCAGTTATTACCGTGATGTGTACTTGGCGAATTTCCCTGGCCCGGAGGATCTGGACAGCTTCATCGCATCGCAATGCTTTGCGCTGGACTTTGATGTGGCCCGGCTGAAGGAAGGAGCGAGGCTGGTGAAGGAAAACAGGCTGGGACAGGAGAACGACTGGACGGCGTATCGTCAGGAGGATGGGCTATTCACACGCCGCTCCTTCGACTATATCATCGGCCAGATCAAGCTGGCGGCAGCCCTGGGAGGTGTTTATATGTAATTGTAAAGCTATAGTGAAAACGAACGAGTAAAGTAGCTCAAAATGATACAAACTACCATCAACCCAGAGTGCTGAAACGTGTTGCGGAAATAGAATGACATTGGTATAATTATACCAATGTTGGATGATCAGGGGATATCGGAAAAGGCTATTAGTCTATGACAAATTCCATCCGATTTCATAGCATGTTGATCGCTGCGATATTTGTGCCTGTGCTCTTATTCATGTTTGTCACCATATGTCTTCTTAATGAACCTGTTTCTCTAATTGTTGTTATTTTTTTTTCTGGGGCGCTAGGTGGTGTCACAAACAACTACCTTCGATTAAAACACTTTCCATCCGACATGGGAGAACTGGAAAGAACAAAGGCAAACCAACTGGCGATTTACCAAGTATGGATAAGTCCAATGATAGCGGGCGTATTCGGAATTGTATTGTATGCGCTGTTTGCATCAGGAATTGTGAGCGGCTCCTTATTTCCCGAGTTCAAAGATATCCACTTGGCCTATAAGGACTTTTTGGACCTTGTCAACATTCCCACACCTAAGGCGCGGCTGGATGGGGCAAAGGCGATCGTGTGGGGATTTATTGCCGGATTTTCAGAGCGGCTTGTACCGAATATAATAGATCGGCTGTCCCAGGAAGCTGTAAAAAAACAATAAAAATGAAAGATATAGCAATGAGAAACATGTTCATTGCCATGGCGTTTTCGCTCATGGCTTTGCTTGCGTCATCCTGCGCCACCTCGAATAATTATGGTTCAACTGGTAATGATTCAACATCATGCACTCCTGTTTACGGTAACTGGTGCGGCCCTGGCTACCCATCGGATGGAAATAATCCTAGGCCTGTCGATGTGTGGGACAGGGCGTGTAGGGCCCATGATAAATGTTACGAGGCCAGAGGTGACAAAGACAAAGGTTGCGACGAGGAATTCCTTTATCGGTTGTGGGAGTTACATGTTGGTCATGGATTACCAATGCCTACATCTATGCGAAGCGCACAGTCCTGGTTCACGCAAGACGGTTATGTGTCTGTCTACATAGACTGGGAAGACTTATTTACATTGGGTTATGATTGCAGTGGAGGCGAAGGCAAACGTGGATTTGCGTGTGCTACGCCCTCGGCTTCATGCTCAAAACCAATGGCGATCGATTATTTTAATCCGGCATTCGGCACGGATTGCGTCTGTCGGTTCCCGATGCCGATGGGGCCGGTACCTGGCCTCTGGACGCCTTACCCAAACTCCCTTCCATAGATGGTTTTCATAGATCGGTTACCCCAGGAGACTTGGTCAATAGAAAATAGGGAACCATAGCAATGAAATGTACGTTTACTGTCATCGCATTTTCGCTCTCAGTTGTTCTTGTACAATCATGTGCCACCACGGATAAGATTATATCTGCTGTCAAAAAATCAACAGCATGTACTCCTGTTTACGGCAACTGGTGTGGTCCCGGCTACCCATCGGATGGTAATAATCCTAGGCCTGTCGATGTGTGGGACAGGGCATGCAGAGCCCACGATAAATGTTATGAGGCTAGAGGTCATTATAGCAAATCTTGCGACAAAGAGTTCCTATCTCGGTTGCGGAAGTTGCAAAATCGTTACAGATTACCGCTTCCCTCTGCGATGCAAAATGCGGAGTCCTGGTTCACTGAGGACAATCATTTGAAAATCAACTTAGGACTGGGAGATATGGTTGCCTTTTTTAATGATTGCACTGGAGGGGAGGGTGTGGCTGAGGAGGTGTGTGTTACACCTTCGAGATCATGTTCAAAAGCACATGCGGTTTACCTTCTCCTTCCGGCAAGGGGGGGGGCAAATTGTGCTTGCCGATTTCGAAATGGGCGGGTTGCATATGGTACATGGAAGCCATACCCAAACTCCCTTCCATAGCTGTTTTAGCTTCACCTGTGTGATCTATGCCCCTCTTAAATGCAAACAATATCAACGGCACGTTGTACTGGGCCATCCACATGGCTTTGAATTCACTGGATTGATTTCAGGCGCTCTCAGCCTGTGACCTTGCGTCCCTTGTCATCCTGCATGCTGACGATGAGGCCGCGCTGCATCTTATAGGCCAGTATCGTGTTGGAGAGGAGCATGGCTATGGTCATGGGCCCCACGCCAAAGGGGACGGGGGTGATGAACCCCGCTACTTCTTTTACTTGCTCAAAGTCCACGTCGCCATACAGCTTGTTCTCCACCTTGCTGATTCCCACGTCCAGCACTGTGGCGCCCGGCTTCACCATGTCGGCCGTTACCATCCTCGGCCTGCCGATGGCTGCCACCAGGATATCCGCCTGGCTGGTGATCGCTTTTAGATCACGGGTCCGGGAATGGCAGATGGTCACAGTGGCGTTGCGATGGAGCAGCATGGCGGCGAGTGGCTTTCCCACTATATTGGAGCGGCCCACCACCACGGCGTGGGCTCCCTCTATCGGTATGTTGTATCGGTCCAGCATCTCCATGCATCCGGCGGGAGTACAGGGCATCAGCGTGGCCAGGTTCTGGGAGAGTAGTCCCACGTTGATGGGATGAAAGCCGTCCACGTCTTTACCCGGATCCACACGGTCCAGCGCCGCGTTGGAGTCGAGGTGGGGATATAGTGGCAGCTGGATCAATATTCCGCTGACGGCGTTGTCACCATTGAGCTTGTCGATAAGCGCCAGCAACTCCTTCTGGGTGACAGTGGAAGGGAGGTTGTGCTGGAAGGAGGCCATCCCCACTTCGGCGCAAGCCTTCTCCTTTAGCCGCACGTAAACCGCGGACGCTGGATCATCGCCAGCCAACACCACCGCCAGGCCTGGCTTCTGATTGCGCTCCGCCAGAATGTTGGCGGTTTCCGCCTTGATCTCCGCCCTGATGGAGGCGGCCAAAGACTTGCCGTCTATGATCGTCGTCACGGTTTTTGTATGGCTCCAATATCGTTATTTACGGACCGGCAGGTTAACCTAAAAGAGCCTCTGGATCAAGCTGGATTTGGACTGCTTAACCGGACAAAAGTCTGTATATTTTTGTGGCGCCTTTCTCCTGCCAGAAAAATACATCAAAAAAATCCCCGGAGATTCCGGTGGGTTGGGTTTTTACATTATGAGCCTGAATTGTAAAAAGCATTGACAAAACAGGACTCATTCCTTTATAAATGTGCCTTCCGACACATTGTCCGTGTCGGGTTTTGTTTTCCAAATGTAGTCCTAATAGTTACCAAAATAAATTGTTAATTCTTGTTCATTATTTGTGAGGGTTTGAAATGAAAGTCGCTGGCTTTAAAATCGCTGTTGTGTCCTTGTTTGCCATGGGAAGTCTGGTTTTGGTGTCTTGCGGAGGCGGAGACTCTGGCAGTTCCGTATCTGACGCGTCCAAGGTAAGCGCCAAAGATAATTGCGACCCGGTTCAGGAGATGCCAGGGCATCAGGCCCTCTGGTCCTACACCCAATGCGGCGTTTTTGACTTTCTGCAGTTGACATCCAGTTCGCTGGACTCTACCACCGGCTACCCCTTGGGCGATCTGGAAGTGAGCCATGGCAAGCTTTCGGTCCGGTTCAGCAATCTGCATAACAGCAAGATGGCCATTCGCAGGGAAACTTTCGGAATATATTTCCAGGCTGTGGGCTCTGACGATAAGGAAGCCAGCTGGCGGTGGACCTCCATGAACCTGGGCAACGGCAACATAAAATCGAGGCTTGCCCTGTTCCGCTTTGATTTTGACCCCAGTGGCTTGCTGGGTGTGGATCTACCTTACGACACGGAAGATTTGCAGTTCCGGGACGAACTGGAAACCTACCAGTGGGATTGCACCTGGAACAACTCAAGGAACAGGATAATCTGCACTATTACCAAACCTGCGGATCCTCTGTATAAGGTGACGGTCTGGAACATGACCGGTGGCCGCATGAAAAAGATGTTGTTTCTGGGAGTGGGGACTCAGGCGTTTGTCGGCAATTATCCGAGTTACGACGCTGTCGCCTCCGATTTTAAGGTAACGATTTTCGACTGATAATTTACGACTACAAGCCCGCGTAACCCGAAAAGGGGCGCGGGCTTTTTTTGTATGGCGCGGGCTGGCCGCCGTCACACCTCCAGGGTCTTGCCCGGATTCACCAGTTCCGCCCTGCCTCCGGCGGCTCGCACCTTACTCACAAACTCGTTAGGGTCCACATCTATTGGAGGGAAGGTCTTGTAGTGCATGGGCGCAGCCACCTTCGGCTTTAAAAACTCCACCGCCTTCACCGCGTCGTCGATCCCCATGGTAAAGTTATCGCCGATAGGCAGCAGTGCCGCGTCCAGCGGGCCATACATCTCGCCGATAAGCTTCATGTCCAAAAACAGCCCGGTGTCCCCCGCGTGATATATTTTCTTTGCTCCCATGGTTAGCACCACGCCTGCAGGATTTCCCAGGTACTCGCCCTCCGGCCCGGAAGAGCCGTGGTGGGCGATGGTCAGCTTCACATGGCCAAAGTCGAATTGCCGTCCGCCACCGATGTGCATCGGGTGGGCGGTGAGCCCCTTGGCGCCGAAGTAGTTGGCGATCTCGAAGTTAGAGACGATCAGCGCGCCAGTGGCTTTGGCGATCTGGGCGGTGTCGCCAATATGGTCGCCATGGCCATGAGTGACGATGATCGCGTCCAGCTTTGTGAAAGATTCCGGCTTAGCCGCCGCCATGTCGTTGCCCGTCAGGAACGGGTCGATTAATATTGTATGAGCGCCGTCGGAGACGGTCCAGCATGAATGCCCAAGATATGTCAGTGTCGCCATGAGATCCCCCTGTTCAAAAAGTTTTTCGGCCAGGTATCTAATAAAACTCCCCACGGTAAGGATAAGCCCGTCGCGCACCCCGCCGCAACCCAAAACCACAGCCGAGAGACAATGGCGGCGCTCAAGGCGCTTGTCTGGCCTGATCACTGGAGCAAGAGGATGTTAAAATAAACCATGGACGCTCTGCTGAACGAATATGTCA
>JAOUNV010000359.1 GCA_029880775.1 Nitrospinota bacterium
CGCCTTCTTTGACCTTCATAGTGTCGTCCGCCAGCGAATTCACGTAGTTGACCACATGCCAGCGGTCCTCCACGGAGAGTTTTCCCTTTCCGGTAGTTTCGGCGGCGTGAGGCGGCATCGGAGTATTCGGGATTCCCGCCGATATCCTGGCGAAGATCTGTTTCGGCTCGAAACCGCCCCGGAAGGTCCACTGCTTGGTAAGGTTTCTAGGCCACACCTTGTGCCCGCTTTCCTCCTTGAGCTTCTTCATGGTGTCCCCCTTGCCCCCTTCGCCATGGCACTCAAAGCACTTGGCGTCCTTAAAAAGCTGCTTGCCTTTGGCAATACTATCTGGCGAGCTGGCGACAGGAGAGCCGAAGCTCATCTCCGCCGGATTGGGGGCGTCCTCGAACATATCTGTGAGGGTTTTGATATACGCCACCAGGTCCCACCGTTGCTTCTCGTCAAGAACCTTGCTCCAGGGCGGCATGCTGGTGCCCGGCATCCCATCAGAAATCATTCTGAAAAGATCCTCGTCCCTGGGGATGTCCAGATCCTCGTTGTAAGCGGACGACTTATACTTATACACACCATCCGCGAAGTTGCGAGGAGGAGGTATCATGAAATCGGCCCCGGGCCCATCGGCCTCCCCCTCTTTGCCATGACACCACCAGCACTTCTTCATGTATAGCGCCTCGCCGTTTTTCACGTCTCCGGCGGCGGCAATGGCCGGGCCCGCCAGGGCCGCAAAATACACAGCCAAGGCAGCTGCGGTTACAACCGTCATTATTCCTTTTGTTGAACGCATCGCTATCCCTTGCCTATCATCAATGTTTTTTTGGCGCCGTCACGCGAGGCTTGTGCCCCGTGTAGTCGTACAGAAAAATGATTACCTTCCAGACTTCATCTTCACTCAACAGAGTGTGCCATACCGGCATGCCCGATATCCAGGGAGTCCCTTCCGAAGGCAAGCCCGGACCGCCCGTGCTTATTCGCCAGAAGACGAACGATTCAGTCAACTGGGCGATGGTGCCGATATCCACGAAGTTGGCCGGCAATGGATTGAATCCTTCCGCGTACGGGCCTTTGCCCAGCATCATGTCGCCATGGCAGAAGTAACAGTTCTGGTAATAGACCTTTCCGCCCTCTTCTGAGTTCTTGGCGAAATTCGCCGTATCCGCGCGCAAAGGATTCTTCAGCGTCTGGAGGTTGTATGATTTCCCCCAGGCCTTGGCCGCCGATGGTGGCGCCGGATGCACCGACCGCAGCTCAACAGGCGCGTCGAACGTGGGTTTCACGTACTGATACGCCACATAAGCGCCCAAGAAGCCGACGGCCAATATGACACCAATCCTCAGGCCTCCGCGGCCCGGTTTGGTGTAAAGGTCCACGATCGGAGCAATGGTTTCGTCATATCCTTCTTCCGAAAACGAATATACCAGCAAGGCCCCCGCCACCATGAAGAAAACAAACATTTTCATCACGGAACTGGGAACCACGGGCCAGGTCCCGGGATGCAGGATCGACCCCGCAAGCGGAGTACCGAACTTTATCAGCAGGTACCCAACCAGAACCAGTATCCAAGGTTTCAATAATTTCATCGGATTAACCTACCCCCTTATTTCCCGCCCGCCAGGGCGTCGACGATCATATTCAGTTCCGCCACCGTCATCTGCTCGGCGTAATCATCCGGCATCATGTCCCCCTCCATTTCCGGTCCCACAAACGCGTTGGGGTCCAAAATAGATTCGGTGATGAACTGCTTTGCGGACATTCCTTTTTTCCTTTTCCCGGCCACGGTGGCCAGCACTGTCAGGTCCGGGCCGATATCGCCTCCCTCTTCAATTTCTGGCCCCATGTGGCAAGACACACAGTCGAACTTGGCGAATGCCTCTTTGGGGCTCTCGGCCAGTTTGACCTCCGCCGGCTCCTCTTCCTCCGCCGGCGCCGAGTCACCCGTGGGTAGAGGCACCGTCACGTCCACACCCGCGATGTTCTGCAGATACGCGATAACCGCGTTTATCTCAACCTCGGAAAGCCCGATGGCGCCCCGGCTTACGTCCGGCATGGGGCTCACAGTATCGTTCGTCCCCTTCTTACCAAAGCCCACCACCACCATGGCCGAAGGCTCAACCATCGATTCGTAAATATACTCCTCAATGGTAGTGGCCTTACCGTTGTAGCGTGGATCCTTGATCCGCTCCATCGATACCGAAGCCACCGGCTCCAGAAGCGGGGCGCGGCCACCCACCGGATTGTGGCACAAGGGACAGGTCCCTTTGCCGTTGTAGATCTTTTCACCAACGGCGATAAACTGATCCATGGTAATGTCTCCGCCCAGCTTCTCCTCCTGAGGAGGCGCCTCCGGCACGATCAGCGGAAGGCCGAACGTGGTGTATCCGGCGAACCCACAGATAACCGCCAGGCTGAAAACAACTATTTTAAGTAACGCTTTCATCTATAACCCCCTCAGTGCCCCGTCTCTTGTTCTTCTTTTTTCTTGGCGGCCAGAATCGGCATCCAGAACATGAAGAACACGAGCGCCATGAATATCATAACTATGATGGTAACCACCCATGCCGCATAAGGCAGAGTGGGAGTGAATGCCTCCGGCGAATTGTCGCGGAAAACGGTGTACACGTGCCAGTGCTGGCGGATGGCGGACCGGCAGTAGCCCATCAGCCCCATCAGCCAGGTGAAGGAGACCGCCAACATGAACAGCGCGTATTGGGACCGACCGGGCATGTGCCCCCACCGGAACGTAGCGATGTCCTTGGCCCCCTTGAACTCCAGAGTCTGAATAATAATTCCAAGCACACAGACCACAGCCGTGGTGCTCACCTGCGGTATCGACAGCCCGATCCGGATGTTTGCCGGAATCCAGTAGCTGTATATACCCAGGAATACAATATTAGCAACAGCCGCCGTGAAGAGCGCAATCTGGATCGGCAGCCCGTTCCTGGCCCAGAATCCATCGCCCACCGGCTTTGAGTTACTCCGCATAAACAGCTGGAAGCTTAAAAAGGTCGCCAGGATCAATATATTGACCGCTGTGTTTTTAGCCGCCATGACTCCCAGCGGGCCCAGCACCGAGTGGTGCGCGCCTCCGATCTGCGA
>JAOUNV010000360.1 GCA_029880775.1 Nitrospinota bacterium
CTCTATCGCCAGCAGACCGCCGGGCAACAGGGGATAGCAGGAGAGCGCCATCGCCAGGGTGAAGATAAACTCCAGCACCAGAATCCACCCGGCGATGAACGGCCCGACAGTGAATAACAGAATCGGGTTTGCAACAAGGAACAGCAACACTACTGTCTTGTACCACCTGGGGCTGTGCCCCATGAAGTTGCTGAATAACGCGGAGAGCATACGGTATCCCAAATTAGTTTGCTTACAAAGGATACGGACCGCCGGGATTTTCGGCCATCCGCCTGTTACAATGCGCCATCCGCCAGGCCCTTATGAACACCCCAGCGGGAAGCGACATATTATCACCGTTTTGACCCGGAAAGGTAAAGCTATGGATACAAAGTTCGCGTTGTGACCGGCTGGTCCATCGGTATTGGCCTCTGCGCCGCAAAGACTTTGCATAAGCTGGGATACCGCGTCATCGCCACCGCCAGGAGGGATGATGACATCCGTATGCTAAAAACCTTGGGGTGGACGCGATCCGGCTGGAGCTGGCAGGCTCCGGAATTTATGTGAGCCTGGTGGATATAAGGCAACTTTGTTGTGCTCGGCGACATGAACGATTATCCGGATGACCATGCCTCATTAAAACCTCTAGCTCAAGGCGATATGATTGGTCCTTATCGTGCTTTTGGTCCCGTCCTCATGATACCAACGAAGGCGGACGTGATGTTTGTCGCCATCCCGATCCTTCTCTGTCTCCACCCAGGTGGCCTTCTTGCACCCATCCACCCAGGAGCCGCAGTTGGCGTAGATGGAATTGCACTCGGCAAGGTCTGGTATTCCGTTTTCGTCGATAGCCGTAGCGTCCCAGGGGTCGGTATGCAGCTCATACGCATGGGTGTGGCCGAAGATAACGATCTTGGCATGGTCCTTGGCGAAGTAGATATCTTCGGCTGCTTTGTGAAGATTGCCGCCATAGGTTCCCATGTCATCGAGCACGGCGGTGAAAGCGTTCACCCCGCTTCCCGCTTGGCTCCATCGGTCATAATCGTCTTTATACAACTCCACCATTTGCCCCAGCTTTACCGGGCTATCTGACATCTGAATGACCATATTTTCATCCCACCCATACTTATGCGCCAGACCAACCAGGACAGTCTCCACCAGAGGGTCGCCCATATGCTCCAGCGCTTCTTTTATCACCGCGATCATATCCCCGAACTGGTTGTCTCCTTTTCCGGTATTGGCTACATTCTGGGTGACGATCCGGGTGATAGTCTGTCCGGAAGGGAGGTAGGAGCTGACGAGCTTCGTATCGGGGGCGTTGAACAGGCAATATTTGTGGCCGTGCTCCGCCGCCAGCAGGCCGCAGTGGTACAGCCCCAGGTTTTTTCCATCGCCCAGCACCTGGATTCCCTGGATGGCGTCGATCAGTTCCGCCTTGTCCAGGGTCATGTCGTGGTTGCCATATACATAGAAAAGTTTGGCCCCGGATGAGGCCACATTCCTGAATGCGGCCATCACCGCCTTGTTCGCCTGGGCGCCCATGATCGAGCCGAACTCGGCGGGCGCAACGTTTGCCGGGCAAACCCATCTGTCGAACAGGTCGCCTAATATCACCACATCCTTTGTGGTGGGGTCCGCCGCCAGCCCGTTCACAAAGTCGGCCAGCATTTTGATACGGGTCTTTCCGATCCACGAATATGGGTAGCTCTTGGCGGTTTTCTTGTGGCTATTATCGTCAGTCAGATGAATGTCGCTGATGAAATAGCGCTTGGTTCTTTTGTTGTCCGCCTGATCCTCTGGCATCGCCCCCTCCATTAAAGTAGTCCATGGCCCCTGCGCATCGGCCCCCCGCCCGTGTGCGAAGGTAATATAGATTCAGGCGACAGTATACTCGGAATTTAACAGATGGCAATACATTTAATGCGGCAGGCATTGTGTGGCAGATGACCTCAGGGCAATCACTTGGGCTGCAACAGGGGCGCTACTCGGTCTGGATCAGTGGCAACGCGGGAGGATATAGCCCTGAAACAGGCATGCTAAGATCATATAGAATAGTAAGCGGCGCCATTGACATCTTTGCCATAGCGAAAATGATAATAGAGACTTGCCGGGGGTAGATAAGTTTTCAAAATCGGCCTGGCGAGAGGAACGGTTTTTTTACACTACAGAGTCAAATGATGAGCGGAACCAAAAGCGGAACGGTACGGGTGTTGATAGCGGACGACGAGGCGCACATCCGCGCGCTCATAAACCAGGTGATGGTTTCCATGAAATGCGACGTTGTCGCGGAAGCTAAAAACGGGAAAGAGGCTGTGGAGATGTTCGACGCGGCCAAGCCCCATCTCGTTCTGCTCGATATCAACATGCCTGTGATGGATGGTAAAGAGGCTCTCAAGGCCATCAAGGCAAAGAATCCCGGCGTAGTCGTGATTATGCTCACCTCCCTTAGCGCAATGGATATTGTAAAAGAGTGTCTGGAAGCCGGGGCGGAGAACTATATAAGGAAGGACACGCCTCTTGCCGAGCTGAAGAAAAACATCGCCGAAACCTGGGGAAAGTGCGCCAAGCCACGAGGAACTTAACGAGGATCCGAAAATGAAAGACAAATTCGATCTCGACACGATGCTAAAGGAGATCGCCGAGGATGAGAAGGTGGCCGGGATGCAGCCCAATTACTCGGCTTCTCAGGACGAGATTAAAAAGCTTGTCGAAAAGATGAAGAGGGATAAAAAAAGTGGTGAGAATTGAGAATACGCTTTTTGTAAAGGCCATAGTCGAGGAAGGCCTTCTCACCGATAAAAGCGCGGCCATGATATCCAAAGGGGTGCAGGGCCATTACGGACTGCTCATTCATCTCATCAACCAGGGCCTGATGAAACGGGAGGGCGCCATAAAGTTGTGGGCGGACAGCCTGGGCGTGGCATGGGTTGACCTTAACGAGTCGCTCTTCCAGACGGATATCGTCCAAACCCTCCCAAAGACGGTGGCCGCCGAAAAAATCGCCATCCCCCTTTACAAGCTCGGTGACAAGGCCACTGTGGCCATGGCGGATCCCACCAACCGCCGCGTGGTCGAGGATATCGAGCGGGCTATGAAGATCGGCG
>JAOUNV010000362.1 GCA_029880775.1 Nitrospinota bacterium
AACACTTCCTTTGCGCTGCGGGAAAATGGAATATCTTTTTTTCGTTGATCTCCCACGCCGGACGGAAGGTTGCTCATTATCTCCAAGTTGAGAGCTGAGGGCTTTAGTCCAGCCTTACCCAACCCCTCAACCACCACCGCGCTCGGATGCGCCAGCACACCCAGCAGGATATGCTCCGCGCACAACTCCTCCGATTGAACCCGTATCGCCACAGACTTGGCCGAAGCGATCGATTTCCTGGCTTCTTCGTTCAGTTTTATCTGCATTATCCAGAACGCTTTTTATACCCAAAACCTTATACCAGCCCACCATACAACCAAAACAGGCGAACCCCCTCGCGCACCCAAATAAAAAACGTCGCCGGGGCGACATATACTACACAAATGCCTTCAGGAACCGCGCTGAACCCCCATTTTATCCTGTATTTATCAAATATTCAATTAGATAAGCTCATCCCAGACGAATTTGCGGCTCAAAATCCGTTTTCACTCCACCGCCGCGCGCTCTTCCACGATGGCGCCGTCCTTAATCCGCACTCTCCTGGACATCTTGGAGGCCAGATCCATGTTGTGGGTCACAATCACAAATGTCTGATTTTTCTCTTTATTCAGCCGGAAAAGAAGCTCCACGATCTCCTCTCCCGTGCCGGTGTCCAGGTTGCCGGTGGGCTCGTCCGCCAGCACCAGCGCAGGCTCGTTAACAAGAGCCCTGGCGATGGCCACCCGTTGCTGCTCCCCGCCAGACAGCTTGCCTGGGCGATGGTCCAGCCTTTGGGAGAGCCCCATCGCCGCCAGCCCATCCCTGGCCTCCTTTAGCGCCTGGCTTTTCGGCTTGCCAGCGATCATGCCGGAGATGGCCACGTTCTCCTCCGCGGTGAACTCCGGCAAAAGGTTGCTCGACTGGAACACGAACCCCACCTTCCGGGAGCGAAATAGAGCCAACCTGGCCTCCGGCATATTGAATATATCCACCCCTTCATAAAACACAGTCCCGCCAGTGGGGCGGTCCAGCGTCCCCAAAAGCTGCAGCAGCGTGCTTTTCCCAGCGCCGGAGGCACCCACAATCGCCAGGATCTCCCCTCGGCGCACAGAAAGATTCGCGCTCACCAGCGCGTCCACATCCCGCCCTTCCAGGTGGAACCTTCGGGCCAGCTCCCTGGCCTCAACTATAGTCTCTTCGCTCATATCATCACTCGTCTCGATCACACTGTGGATTCGCGCATTTTTTTTGCGGCGGCGTATAGCTTTGGTCCCAGGCTCACCTTGTATTCATGGGGATTGAGTAGCCTTCGCATAGTGGGGTGCAGCCTGGCCAGTTGATCCCTGGCCCGAGCCCGGATCACTCCCAACTCCGGCGGATCCGCCACTACTTCACCATTCTTCATGACCGGCGCCAGCAGCTGTTCCACATGGCCGATATCCTCGTATACTTTCTGGGCGCCATCTATAACAGGATGCACCCCCTTCACAGGTCTGGTGAAATCTGGCGTGGCCCCCTCCAACTCCACCAGGTCCGCCATCATCTCCCCCGTCTTCTCGTGGAGCCGGTACACTTGCTTCACTCCCGGAAGAGTCGATTTCTTCAGCCCTTCCGCCTTTTTCATCGTCATCCGCCATTGGCCATCGTCCGTTTCCATGGCGGCCATTTTATACACACCCGTCAGCGATGGATCCCCCTCCGCTGTCACCAGCCGGGTTCCCACGCCATAGGCGTCTATTCTAGCTCCCTGAATCCTCAGGTCATGGATTATATGCTCATCAAGCTCACTGGAGCACATAATCTTCACGGCGGCAAGGCCCGCCTCGTCCAGCATGCGCCGCGCCTCGATCGATAAAAAAGCCAGATCCCCGCTGTCGAGCCGTATCCCGATCAGCTTCTGGCCTCGGCTTTCCATCTCCCTGGCCACCTTGATCGCGTTGGGCACACCGCTTTTCAGTGTGTCGTAGGTGTCCACCAGCAGGATGGAGTTATCCGGATACAGATTCACGAATTCGCGGAACGCCTCCAGCTCCCCGGGAAAGGCGGTGACCCAGGCGTGGGCATGGGTCCCTTTGGCAGGGATCCCAAGCTTGCGGGCGGCGGCCACGTTGGAGGTGGCGGCGCATCCACCGATATATGCCGCCCGAGTGGCGCTCATGGCCCCGTCGAATCCCTGGGCTCGGCGCAGGCCGAACTCCATCACGTTGTCCTGCCCCGCCTCCAGGCATATCCTGGCCGCCTTGGTGGCCACCAGCGTCTGGAAATTGATTATATTCAAAAGGGCGCTCTCCACCAGTTGCAGTTGATCCAGGGGCCCCATTATCCGCATGATCGGCTCCAGGGGGAAAACCACAGTCCCCTCCGGCGCGGCCCACACATCCGCCGTGAACCTCATCCCGGCCAGGTATTCCAGAAATTCCGCGCTAAAGCTCCCATTCTCCCTCAGGTACTCCAGCTCCTCGGGGCCGAATTTCAGGTTTCGCAAAAAGCCGATGGCGTTCTCCAGCCCGGCGGTGAGGGTGAAGCCACTATTGAAGGGTGGGCGGCGAAAAAATATATCGAAGCAGGCCCTGCGGTTATTCAGCCCGCAATGGAAATACCCCTGCATCATGGTGAGCTGGTAGTAATCTGTGAGCAGGGGTGAAGAGCGGTTCATACCGTATGCGCCTTGGCGCCCGCCAGCGCCTGGGCGCCTGCCAGCCCCCTCGCGCGCCATTTCCGGGCAGGAGAAAAAACGCTCAAAGTCACCATGACAAAGCCTTCTGAAGATCAGTGGTAATTATTGATCCTATCATATTCCCGCCTCCCCCATCCCCTCCGCTCCCCCAGACATGGCTCATGAGCTCCTTGACAGACGGGCGCTCATGCCTGAAAATACGGAATTTACTTTTCGAAGATAAATCATGAGTGACGCCCCAAAATCGGAAAAAATCTGGATGGACGGCTCCTTTGTGGAGTGGGACCAAGCCAATGTCCATGTGATGACCCATACTCTGCATTACGGCATGGGAGTGTTCGAGGGGATCCGCTGCTATAAAACAGCCAAGGGTCCTGCGGTGTTCCGTCTGCCGGAGCACACAGCCAGGCTTTTCGCTTCC
>JAOUNV010000363.1 GCA_029880775.1 Nitrospinota bacterium
ATCGGCTCCAGCGCCATGGCGCCGGAAGGCTCCAGCACCACCTGCAACTGCTGGGAGGGTTTGATCCCCAGTTCGCCGCGGATATTTCGCACCACAGTGGTCACCTCCATCACAGCCGCCATCTCTCCTTCCGCCGCTTCGTCTATGCGGGATGTGTCCGCCTCCGGGTACCTGGCATGGACGATGGAGTCGCCCGCAGGCTTGAACCGTTGCCACAGCTCTTCTGTAATGAAAGGCATCACCGGGGACAATAGCCGCAGGGTGGTTTCCATGACATGGGCCAGGGTATGGCGCGCCGCGTCGCCGCCTGGTTCGTCTCCGGCCAGCCGTGGCTTTACCATCTCCACGTACCAGTCGCAAAGCTCCCCCCAGATGAACTGATACATGGCGGCAGCGGCCTCGTTGAAGCGGTATGCGTCCAGCGCTGTTCGGGTGGTGGCGATGGTCCTGTTTAGCCGGGAGAGAATCCATTTGTCGGTCAGGTCCAGATCGTCGCGGTCTACGCTGGTTTTCTTGAAATCGAACTCCTTCAGGTTGATCAAGGCGAACCGGCTGACGTTCCACAGCTTGTTGGTGAAGTTGCGGTATCCCTCGATCCTCTCGTCCGCCAGCTTGATATCGCGCCCCTGGGCGGCCAGCGCGGTGAGGGTCATGCGCAAAGCGTCGGAGCCGTAGCGCGACATGATCTCCAGCGGGTCCACCACGTTCCCTTTCGTCTTGCTCATCTTCTGCCCCTCGGCGTCGCGCACCAGGGCGTGGATGTATACATCCTTGAAAGGAACGTCGTCCATGAACTTGAGCCCCATCATGATCATCCGCGCCACCCAGAAGAAGATGATGTCGAAGGAGGTGACCAGGGCGGAGGTGGGATAAAAGGTCTTCAGGGTTTCTGTTTTCTCCGGCCAGCCCATTGTGGAAAAGGGCCACAGCGCCGAGGAGAACCATGTGTCCAGCACGTCGGTCTCCTGCTCCAGCTTCTGTGATTTGCACTTGGGGCACTGCGTGGGATCCTGGCGGGGGACGATGATATGGTCACAGGCGAGGCATGTCCAGGCGGGGATGCGGTGGCCCCACCATATCTGGCGGCTGATGCACCAGTCGCGGATGTTGCGCATCCACTCAAAGTATGTGTTCTCCCAGTTCTTCGGCACAAAGCGCACCCGGCCATCCTCCACCGCTTTAATCGCAGGCTCCGCCAGGGGGGCGATCTTCACGAACCACTGTTTGGAAACGTTCGGCTCTATGATGGTGTGGCAGCGGTAGCAGGTCCCCACGGCGTGGCGATGCGGCTCCACCTTTTCCAGCAGCCCCTCCTCCTCCAGCTTCTTCACGATATCGGCGCGGGCATGGAAGCGATCCATACCGCTATAATGCGGCCCGGCGGCGCCTGCCATGTTCCCATCATCGGCGATGACTTTCACCACATCCAGCCCGTGGCGCTCGCCTATGACAAAGTCGTTAGGGTCGTGGGCCGGGGTTATCTTCAAGGCGCCGGAGCCGAAGTCGCGGGCCACATAATCGTCGGCGATCACGGGAATGGGGCGATTCATGATCGGCAGAGTCACTTTTTTCCCAACGAAGCTCTCGTATCGCTCATCCTCTGGGTGGACCGCCAGGGCGGTGTCTCCCAGCATGGTCTCCGGGCGAGTGGTGGCTATGGTCAGGGCGCCGGAGCCATCGGCCAGGGGATAGCGGATATGCCACAGGTGGCCGTCGCGCTCCTGGTGTTCCACCTCCAGGTCGGAAAGCGCCGTATGGCAGCGGGGGCACCAGTTGATCATATACTCCCCCTGGTAGATCAGCCCCTCTTCGTATAAACGGACGAAGACCTCCCGCACGGCGCGGGACAATCCCTCGTCCATGGTGAAGCGCTCCCTCTCCCAGTCGCAGGAGGAGCCCATGGTTTTCAGCTGATCCACGATGGTCCCGCCGCTTTCGGCTTTCCATTCCCACACTTTTTCGATGAACTTTTCGCGGCCCAAGGAGCGGCGGTCAATATTCTCGGCGGCCAGCTTGCGCTCCACCACGTTCTGGGTGGCGATGCCGGCGTGGTCTGTGCCTGGCATCCAGAGGGTGTTGTGTCCGTCCATTCGCTTGTAGCGGACCAGGATGTCCTGCAATGTGTTGTTGAGCGCGTGGCCAATATGCAGGGCGCCGGTGACGTTGGGCGGCGGAATGACAATCGAGAATGGTGGCAAAGGGGACTTGTCCATGGCGTGGAACGCGCCAGACTGCACCCAGTGCTCGCGCCACTTTTTTTCTACTTCAGCCGGCTCATAGCTCTTGGCCAGATCGCTCATCACTGCTCCTGTCAGGTTAATTTGAATAGGGGATTATAACAGAAAAGGAGCTTGCCCTCATTTCACTTCCCTCGGGTTGCTATGCTATGCTTGACTAAAAGTAATACGGACCTGGCTTATTATGGAATCGATTTTTCTATACATCCTCGGCGCGGTGGCGATGCTGATAGTCATTGGCGCGCCAGCGGTGATGCTTTTGATAAAGGTTCAGGGGCAGCTTGAATATGACATCATAAACATCGACGCAGACAAGACCCTGGATCTTGAGTATTTTCGCCAGATCGACAAGTTCGCCTCTCGTCACGGATACACAAGAGAAATGGACATCAGCGTGAAAGGACTGGCGGGGGAGAACTTCAACCGGCTATACACCAGCGCAGACGGCTCCTCGATCCTGGCCACCCAGATGTTCACCCAGGTCGGCAACTTTTCCACATACATAGAGTTCTGCTCCATGTACGATGAGGTGGATGTTTGCGTGAACAACGCCCAGGTCTCCAATCTGCTCTATAACCCCCCATGGAGCCATACCATCCAGAGACCTGATATCACAGAACCTGAAAAACTGATGAGCCTGCATCGCCAGGCCTGCGCCCAATATGGTCGGGGCGCCATCAGGCGGCTGGAAGCGTCCCAGTTCGCCAGCATGTTTCAGCAAAAGCATATGCGGAACATGGAATATCAAGTGGAGCGGGGGATATTCAAAAAGGACTCCACGGGCCAGTGGTACCGCCCCAGATTCAAGCTGGCGCTACGGGGAGTGGCCAATTACCT
>JAOUNV010000364.1 GCA_029880775.1 Nitrospinota bacterium
CCGCAATGGCGGGCAACGCGTCTGGTGTGGCGTTCAGATCCAGCGTGGCTCCTTTCAGTTCGCCGCCAGTGACGGTGACATCCTCCATTCCGTGGGTGACTGTGGCGCCCATCGCCTCCAGGTATTTGAATACCGCCTTATCACCCTGGGAATCGTCGAAGTCCAGACCCCGAATGGATACGCTGTTTCCCGGCATGGCGCCCATACAGGCGAAGAATGTGGCGGAGGAGAAGTCGCCGGGAACCTTTCTGGTGAAACAGGAATACGATTGCCTGCCCCGGATTCGGAACAGCTCGTAGCCTTCCCTTTCATATTCGATCCCCATCTCCTCCAGCCAACGCAGGGTCATGTCGGCGTATGGCTTCTCGTTAAGGAAGGGGACGGTAAGCTCGCTGTCCCTGGGGGCCAGCGGCAGGTGGATCAGCAGGCTGGAGAGGTATTGGGATGTGGATCCGTCCACTTTAGCGGCGCCACCATCTATGGGGCCCTCCACCCTGGCGGGGAGGCGTCCTTCGTTGGAAGAGACCCTGGCGCCGAAGGAGGAGAGAACATTCAGCAGCGGCGCCACCGGCCTGGCCAAAGTCTGCGCGTCGCCGGTGAGGTAAATAGGCGCCATCCCCAGGGCCGCCATGGAGAGGGCGAAGTTGGCCGTGGTGCCGGAGTTGCCCACGTCCACCGGGCAGGCGGGCGCATGGATATGCCCCCCCACGCCGTCTATTGTCCATTTTTCTGGCGCCATATCCACATCCGCCCCCATGCCCGCCACGGCGCAGAGGGCTGAGCGCCCATCGGCGGAATCGAGCGGATTGAGGATAACGCTTCGCCCCTCCGCCAGCGCCGCGATGAAGATCGCCCTGATGGTGTGTGATTTTGAAGCCGGGGTGGTGATTGCGCCATTTAGTGGGGACTGGCTAACGATGAATTTCATTTGCTGTTTTTAAATGGAGGGCCGGTCAGCCGTTGATTTTCCATTTGAGCATGTCTTCCATCAGTTCATAATGGGTAAGGTCGTAATGTATCGGTGTGACTGTGACCCAGTTTTCCGATAGCCAGTTGATGTCTGTCTCCACGTCCTGGGGGTTCATCTCCATCTGTCCCCCCTGCCAAAAATATTCACGGTTTCGCGGATCCACCCGCCGCTCGAACACCTCTGTGAATTTGCTCATCCCCATGCGGCACACCTTGATCCCCTTCACCTGGTCCGCAGGCACAGCGGGCACGTTGACATTCACCAGGGTGTCTGGCGGCAGCGGCCTGGCGGCCACCTGTTTTATGACACGGATGCTGTAATCGGCGGCCATGGAAAAGTCCCCACCGGTGAAGGAGGCAAGCGACACCGCCACAGAAGGAATGCCCAGGATAGTCCCCTCCGTGGCGGCGGAGACAGTGCCCGAGTATATGATGTTGGTGGCCACGTTCTGGCCATGGTTGATCCCGGAGACCACCATGTCCGGCGGCTGGGGCAGGATGGCCCGGACGGCGATCTTCACACAGTCGGCCGGGGTGCCGTTCACCGCCAGGCCGAAAGGCTCCCCGTTGTGCCGCACTTCCCGCACCCGCAACGGGTCCGACAAGGTGATCGAATGCCCCACGGCGCTCATCTCCGTCTCCGGCGCCACCACGGTGACATCCGCGATTTCCCTGAGGGCGCTCTTGAAAGCCCGGATTCCCTCGGCGTTGATCCCATCGTCGTTAGTCAGCAGGATTCTCATTGGCTTAGCCGACTTTCCGCATGTCGGTGACGAAAACCTGGCGCTGTATCAAGGCAGGGCGGGCGAATGGACACCTCCATAGCCCTCAAGGCCCTCTTGCGAAGGGGGTTTGGGTCTCGCTTTTTCGGTGTTCGGCTCTCTTTCGCGCTTTTTCTCAGGCTCGGCGCTCTGGTTCCGCACTGCGCCCGAGTCGGTGTCCAAGTCAGGTTTACTTTCATTTGCCGGTCCGCCGTTGGTGTCCTCGGTGAGTATCCGCTGGATATCGCTTCCGTCAATTACTTCCAGATCCAGCAACATCTCGGTAAGTTTGTCCAGGACCGGTCGCCTTTCTGTAAGAATGGAGCGGGCCTTTTCATGGGAATCGGTCACCAGCTTGCTCACAGCTTCATCAATGGAGATGGCTGTGCTTTCCGAGTAGTCCCTGTGCTGGGCGATCTCCCGGCCCAGGAAGATCTGCTCCTCCTTTTGGCCGTAGGCTATGGGGCCCAGATTCTCGTTCATCCCCCATTCGCACACCATTTTTCTCGATAGGTTGGTGGCTCTTTCAATATCATTGCTGGCGCCGGTGGTCTTCTGGTCCAGCACGATCTCCTCCGCCACGCGCCCCCCCATCAGGATCACCAGCTGGCTCATCAGGTAATCGCGGGAGTGGGTGTGTTTCTCATCCACAGGAAGCTGCTGGGTGAGCCCCAAAGCCTGGCCTCGGGGAATGATGGTGACCTTGTGGATCGGGTCGGCCCCCGGCATAAGCACCGCCACCAGGGCATGCCCCGCCTCGTGCACGGCCGTGGTCAGCTTTTCCTTGTCGCTGATGATCATCGACCGCCGCTCCGCGCCCATCAGCACCTTGTCCTTGCTCCGCTCGAAGTGATGCATGGTCACGATGGACGCGTCCTCCCTGGCGCCCAAAAGCGCCGCTTCGTTGCACAGGTTCGCCAGGTCCGCTCCGGTGAAGCCGGGTGTGCCACGGGCCAGTACTTTCAGGTCCACATCGGGGGAGAGAGGGATGGGGCCTGTGTGTACTTTCAAGATCGCCTCCCGTCCGCCGATATCGGGCCGAGGGACCACGATTCGCCTGTCGAATCGGCCGGGACGCAGCAATGCGGGGTCCAGCACGTCGGGGCGGTTGGTGGCGGCGATAAGTATGGTGCCGCTGTTATCCTCAAAGCCGTCCATTTCCACCAGCAGCTGGTTCAATGTCTGCTCTCGCTCGTCATGGCCGCCTCCCAGGCCTGCGCCGCGATGGCGGCCCACGGCGTCTATCTCGTCCACAAATATGATGCAAGGGGCGTTTTTCTTCGCCTGTTCAAAAAGATCCCGCACCCGCGACGCGCCCACTCCCACGAACATCTCCACAAAG
>JAOUNV010000365.1 GCA_029880775.1 Nitrospinota bacterium
CCTGATGGCGAGGAAAAATCCCCCCCGACCCCGGAGGCGACAGATAACCCGTGAGCCTGCCCGGATTCAGCGTAAGGCGGCCTATCTTCGCCACGATGGTAACCCTGATCGTGGTCGTCCTTGGGATCACTTCACTCACCAGGCTGCGGGTGGATCTGCTGCCTGATATAGAATTGCCCACCCTGTCGATTCGCACGCAATACGAGGGCGCCAGCCCGGAGGTGATGGAGCGGCTGATAACCCAGATCCTTGAGGAGATAGTGGCCACAGTCCCCGGCGTGGAGGAGATGAATTCACTATCCTCCGATGGGAACAGCCGAGTGCGGGTTACCTTCGCCTGGGGGACTGATATCAATATCGCCTCTGTGGATGTCCAGGCCACGCTGGAGGATGAGATCAATGAATTTCCAGACGACATCGTCAGGCCCAGGGTAAGCAAGTTCGATGTCAATACATTCCCGGTGATCATACTCGGCATCTCCAGCCAGCTTGACCCTGTGGAGCTTACGGATCTGATAGACGACCAGATCCGCTACCGTCTGGCGCGGGTTCCCGGCGTGGCCCAGGTGGATACATGGGGCGAGTTCAAAAGGGAGATAAGGATAGAAATCGATCCGGAGAAACTGGCCGCTCTGCGCCTGCCCATAAACCTGGTGACCAACGCGATCCGGAACGCCAATCTGGACCTTCCCACGGGAAAGATCGAAGAGGGAAAATATGAGGTGACCCTGCGGGCGCCTGCGGAGTTCACCAACCTGGAGGAGATTCGCGATACCGTCATTTTCCAGAGGGACGGGTCCGCCGTGAGGATCGGCCAGGTGGCGGAAGTGGTGGACACATACGAGAAGCAGACGCGTACAATCCGCGTCGATGGATGGCGGGGCCTTCGGGCCGGCATCAGAAAGCAATCAAACGCCAACACAGTGGAGGTGGCGAAGGGGATATTGGCGGAGGTGGACTCCATCAACAAGGCGTTTCCCCAGATCAATGTAAAAGCGGTGATAAACCAGGGCAACTTCATCGAAAGGTCCATCACCAACGTGGCCCAATCGGTGATATACGGCGGCGGCCTGGCGGTGCTGGTGCTGCTCTTTTTCCTGCGAAACATCCGCAGCACGGTGGTAATCGCTCTGGCTATTCCCATATCAGTGGTGGCCACATTCGCGTTGCTATTCTTCGCCGGATTCACGCTGAACCTGATGACTCTGGGAGGGCTGGCCCTCGGCGTGGGGATGATGGTGGACAGCTCCATCGTGGTGCTGGAGAACATATACAGGCGGCGCAATGAAAACCAGGAACAGCCCAAGGTGGCCTCTGTGGAAGGCGCCATGGAGGTGGGCCCAGCCATAATCGCCAGCACCCTGACCACTCTTGTGATCTTCCTGCCGCTGGCCTTCACCAGGGGTATCACTGGTGTCCTGTTCAAGGAGCTGGCCTATGTGATCATATTCTCCCTGGCCTGTTCGCTGATAGTGTCGTTGAGCCTTGTGCCGATGCTGGCTTCAAACCTGCTGGCCTCCACCAAACGCGCAGGCTCCGGGCGGAGCGGATGGATTGAGAGCCTATCCACCAGCGCAGCCGCCATATTCAATAGCCTGGAGAGCGCCTACCGGAGCCTGATCAATAGGGCGCTGGACCATCGAGGGCTCACAGTCATCCTTTCCGTGGTGGCCTTGGGGGCCAGCCTGCTGCTGCTGCCGTTCATCGGGTCGGAGTTCCTGCCGCCCAGTGACGAGGGGGAGGTGCGGATCAGCGGCAAGATGGAAGTGGGGACCAAACTGGAGCTGGTGGATCGGCAAACAAGGCGGATGGAGGGGATGGCGCAGGACGCAGTACCGGAAATGCGGAGCTGGGTGGCCAGCGTGGGGGCTTCCGGCTGGAACCCGAGCCAGGCCGCGCAAGGCTCTATACGCCTTTCCCTCTCCCCAGCGGCTGAAAGGGAAAGATCAAATAAACAGATCGCCGACGACTTGCGAGAAGTTCTTTCTGGCGCGGTCCCCGGCATGGATATCCGCGTGACGGCGCCGCAAGGCCAGTATCTGCTGGAGAGGCTACTGGGGGGGGACCAGGGGCTTATCCTGGAAATCCGTGGATTCGAGCTGGATACTATCAACGCCCTGGCCCAGCGGGCCGCCAAGGCCATCGCAAAAGTCCCCGGTGTCACAGATATAGAGGTGGACCAGGTCGCCGGTGTCCCTCAGCAGCAAATCAGGATCAACCGGGACAAGGTGGCGGACATGGGGCTTAGCGTCCGGGATGTGACCGAAACCCTGGAAACCGCGGTGGCCGGATCGAAGGCGGGCGAGTTTCGGGCCGGGGGAAACTCCTATCGCATATTCGCCAGGCTGAAGGACGCGGAGAAACGCTCCATGGATGAGATATTGAACCTTACCCTCACCACCGCGTCCGGTGAGCAAGTGGCCCTGCGAAACCTGGTCACCGCAGAGCCTGGTCGAGGCCCATTGCTGATCACCCGCAAGGACCAGCAGCGAGTGGTTATTGTGCAGGCAAACATCAAGGACCGCGACATGGGGTCCATCGCCTCCGACGCGCAAAAGGCGCTGGACCAGATTCCCCGCCCCGCCGGGTATGACATTCTGGTGGCTGGTAATTACCAGGAACAGCAGAAGGCCACCCGAGAGCTGGTGATCTCCCTGTTGATGGCTCTGGCGCTGGTGTATATGGTGCTGGCCTCCCTGTACGAATCGTTGCGGACCCCGCTGGTGGTGATGACATCCGTCCCCCTGGCGGTGGTGGGCGCTCTACTGATACTCTTCCTCACAGACACCACCTTCAACGTCCAGTCCTACATTGGCCTTATCATGCTGGGAGGGATAGTGGTCAACAACGCCATTTTGCTGGTGGATCAGGCGGGGCAACTGCGGGCGGGGGGCGCGAACATCCATGACGCTGTGGTGGAAGCGGGAAGGCGCAGGCTACGGCCGATCCTGATGACCACCCTCACCACCATCCTGGCCCTGATCCCCCTGGCGCTGGGTATCGGAGAAGGCGCGGACGCCCAGGCGCCTCTGGCGCGGGTGGTGATCGGGGGTCTTGTCAGCTCCACGCT
>JAOUNV010000072.1 GCA_029880775.1 Nitrospinota bacterium
CCGTTTTCTCCAGGGCCAGCGCGGCCAGGATGATGACCGAAGGAATATAGATGGCGATCCACCGCAGATGGATGGAGGAGTTTTTCAGAACCAGGACCGAGGCGTGCAATCCGGAAGAGAGCCATGATTGGTGGTTTAAAACCAGGGGCAGGGCCGCAAGGAGCAAGACCGCCGCTCCCGCCGCTCCCCGTGTGGTGAGCAGGCGCCTGGATATACCGGTAAACCCCAGCTTTTGCGCCGCCATGTATCCTGCCACCGCCAAAAGCAGCGCCGGGCCGGGGGATACGGCATAGTCGAACTCGTGGGGTCCGAGATAGTATATTGAGTTAGCCATAATTGTGGCTTCCACCTTGCCATCGGTGGGGAGGAACAGTGTAGACAAGATGATATACATAGCCCCCAGGGCGTCACGGACCAATTGAATGGCGCTCTCCCTGGGGAAATGGGACAAAAACGAATAGGTAGCCACAAGCTTGGCGGCGGAGAGGCCTATGGATACTGCGCCGGAGAGGGTGAACCGAAGAGCGAAATCCCTGAAGCCGCCGAATGCCGCCACATGTATCAGCCCAGCCGCCAGTATGGCTGTGATCATGACCGGCGCTATGGCCAGCCCTCCGGAGCTTGCCATGTACGCCAGCATCAGCGCCGCCGCCGCCACATCGCGTATCAGCCCGGAAATCCCGATTCTTTGGCGCGTTAAAAAAAAGACGATCCATGGCGCCAGCGCAAAGGAGTGGTATCCGAAATGGCCAATGATCATGCGAGTAACATAGAACCCGTTGAACATGAACAGCACGGCGCCAAGGGCGCTGGCCGTCGGGCTCAGGCGAAATGGATCCGCAAGCAAAGCGTAAAAGCCGAAGAACCCAGCCGCAGCGAAGAGAAGAACGGTGACGTATATCGCCGAGACCGGATCCATGAACATAGTCAACGCCTGGGGAATCGAATGGTACATGCTCTGGGGATTGGCTAAAAAGGGAGCGCCGCCAAAAAACGAGGGGGTAAACCATGGGACGGAAAAGAACCCGTTTAGCTTCCACCAGAAATATCCATCCAGCAGGTGAGGCAGAAAGTATGTGTAGTCGTGCCCCATGCGTCCGTTGGAGGTGGGGAAAAAACCGCTCATCAACAGGTGGAACACCGCCATGGATACAGCCCCTGCGGCTATGGAAATTTTCAGATGCGCGGATTTTGTGAAACTAGCCATCGGCGTATTGTATCACCTCCCAATTGCGGATGGGTTCCGCTCTTCAGGGTGGTATAATCGATCAAAATGAATATGGAATTATCTGGTTTTTCACGGGTCGCCCGCGTCGGGGGGGCTGTTGAGCCTATGGCGGAAGGCGCTCTGTGATCGCCCTGGCCCAACGCCATTGGATGACGGTCATGATCGCCGCTCTGCTGGCCCTGGTGGTGACCACCCATGGGGACTACGGTATATCGTGGGATGAGCATGTTCAGTCTGAATATGGCGAGCGGGCGTTGCGCTATTATTTTTCCGGCGGTGAGGATAAAAGCTGCCTTCAACTCAGCAACCTGAAGTTCTACGGCCCTGTGTTCGAGATGGCCGCCGCGTTGGTGTATTCCGAAACAGGGCTCGACAAGTTCCGGGTACGCCATTTCCTCTCCGCCCTTATGGGTGTTCTCGCTGTGGCGGGGGTAGCCGTCTTCGGCGGTATGGTCGGCTCCAGAGTGATGGCTTTTTCCGCCACTCTTTGCCTGGCCACAACTCCGCTCTTTTATGGCCATTGGTATATCAATTCCAAGGATGTGCCGTTCGCCGCCTTTTTTGTATGGTCTATGGTATACACCGCGCGGCTGCTCAGCTCAGGAGGCCCCGCCTCTGGGGGCGCCGCCTCTAGAGGCGCTACATGGAAAAACGCTGTGGCTGCGGGGCTGGCCATGGGGATGGCAGCCGCCATCCGGCCCACGGGAGTGGTGCTGCTATTTGGAATGCTGGGTACGGTGGTGGCCTATAAAGTCATAGTCACTCTCTTGCGCTCGGAGGAGAAGCGGCCATTGGTCCGGATGTTGGCGATGGTGTTAATCCAGGTTTCGCTCACGGCGGGGGTAATGATCCTCCTGTGGCCATTGGCCCATGGCGGATTGAGCGGTATCGTGGCTGGCATAAGGGAGGGGATGAGGTTCTCCACGTCGTACCCCACTCTCTTCGATGGGCATGTCGTGCTCAGCGATAGGCTCCCTTCGATCTACATCCTTCAATATTTCGTTATCACCACCCCTCTGTTTGCCATGTACCTCATGGTTGCCGGACTGGCGATCGGCGCTTTGGAAATAATGAAAAAGCCGGAGTCAAACCGCTCTCTTATGATATTTCTGCTCTTCCCATGGTTCTTCGCTCCGATCATCTTTTTCGTGATTTTCGGCGCGAACATATACGACAAACTGCGCCATTTCCTGTTCATCATACCGGCGGCGTCCCTTTTCGTCGGATTAGTGGCGGAGCGACTGGTCGACCTTTTCAAGGGCCGTCGGGCCACGGCGGCCACAGTGGTCATTGCGGCTATGCTCTCCTTTCCCATGATAGAAATGGTCCGCCTCCATCCATATCAATACACGTATTTTAATTACCTGGTG
This sequence comes from Nitrospinota bacterium, assembly GCA_029880775.1. Taxonomy (GTDB): domain Bacteria; phylum Nitrospinota_A; class UBA7883; order UBA7883; family UBA7883; genus JAOUMU01. Next base: position 2,599 of record JAOUNV010000072.1, read on the forward strand.
GGCGGCGTGGAAGGCGCCTCGGGAAGATATGAAACCGAATACTGGACCACCAGCTATAAGGAAGCGATTGAATATATAAACGAGGTGTCGGCTGGGAAAAAGGTCCGGGTTCTGTTGGCGGCCAACGACTTCAACAGAATGTGCGCCACCAGATACGCCAGGCCTTATGTGGAGGTGGACACCACTGAAGAAAAATATGGGCGGCCGGTGCTGCCGTGGAAGATATCGTCCGGCGATATGCCGGAGCAGTATGACTACTACGTGGCGTCATATCGTTTCGGGATGTCGGATGCGTTCCCAAAAGCCCCGGTGGAGCACGTTGTGGGCAGAGGAGGCGCCATGTTCACGGTGATAAAGGGGAGAGCGCGCCAGGCTCTGGCCACCAGGCCACAAGTGGCCACCAGGCCACAAGTGGCTACCAGGCCACAAGTGGCTACCAGGCCACAAGTGGCTACCAGGCCACCGGGCCTCGTCCCAGCCGAATAATCTCCGGAGAGCCCCCCGTGGCGTCCACCACAGTGGAAGGGTCGGACAAAAGCGGCCCCACGGAAATGGCCATCTCTATCTTGGAGGAAAACTCCTCGGGAATCAGGGCAGGATCGGTCAGCGGTTCACCACCGGCCAGGTTCACCGATGAAGTCAGGATGGGCCATCCCAGCTGCTCCACCAGCATTCGGCAGACGCGGTCGTCCGGGATACGCACACCCACGGTGTTGCGCTTGCCCAGCATCTTTTTAGGTATGTTGGTCTTCCTGGCTTCCAGGACGAAGGTGTATGGCCCGGGAAGAACCTTGTTCATCAGGCGGAACGCCCAGTTGGGCACAAAGGCGAATTCACTGATCTGAGCCACGCTGACGCAGATGAATGAAAAGGGTTTGTTGGCGTCCCGTTTTTTTATCTCGGCGATACGTTTGATGGCGCCAGCCTGGAAGATGTCGCACCCTATGCCGTATACGGTGTCGGTGGGATAGACTATGACTCCCCCCCTTTTTAGGGCCTCCACCGCCGGTGTCAGAGACTTGTAGCTGATCCTGTCTGGATCTATGTGTGTTGTTTGCATGGCGTATTATCACCTCAAAGCCCCCGCGCCGCAAGGAGCCGTATTTGCGCCTTTTTTCCTTTTATTTCTTCTCCGCCTATGGCATCCTTTTCAATTTTCGCAAAATCAATGATAATGACCATGCATGGCCCGCATTTCGCCGGGTTCACAATATTTGGAGTTTCTTGATGGTCAACGGATACAAGATGGCGGTCCTCATCAAGCAGGTTCCCGATACATCCAGCGCCGCCGGAGTGAACCCGGACGGAACAGTGGATCGGGCCAGAGCCAAGAGGATGATAAATCCCTTCGACAAATACGCCCTGCAAAAGGCGATAGAGACCCGCGCCGCCCACGGCGGAGAGATCATTGTAATCTCCATGGGGCCGCCGCCGGCCATGGAAGTGCTGGTGGAGGCGCTCGAATATGGCGCGGACGCAGGCTATCTGCTCTCCGACCGGCGCCTGGCCGCTTCCGACACCCTGGCCACCGCCTATGCCTTGTACAAGGCTGTCGTCTACCTGAAGGATGTCGATATCGTCTTCACAGGGCTGCAGACCACCGATGGGGACACCGCCCAAACCGGGCCCCAGATCGCCGAGCGCCTGGATGTGGCCCAGATCACATACTGCGAGACCATGGAGATCGTAGACGGGCGCATCCACGCCTCCCGGATAATTGACGGGGGAATCCAGAAGCTGGAAACAGCCGCCCCGGCCCTTATTACCGTAGCCAACTCCGCCAGCGCCCTGGAGCACAAAAAGTTCGCCAACGTTCACAAGGTAAAGGCTCTTTCCCGCGACAAAGCGGAGAAGGAGAAGAGAATAAAGACCATCAACCTGGACGATATCGGCGCCGAGCCGGAAAGGGTGGGCCTTTTGGGCAGCCCCACCGTGGTGGGGAAGACTTGGAAACTGGGAGAAAAGGGGGGCTCGTGCCAGCTGTTTAAAGGTGACAAACCCTCTCACGAGGTTGAGCTGTTGGTCGATGCGCTCAAGGGCGGCGACACGGGTGTGGAGGAGTACGTGGCATGAGCAATTTTGGAGATATAGTCGTCATCGCCGACCAGATTCAAAACGACCTGCGCCCCATAACCTTCGAGCTGTTGGGAGCGGCGCAGACTCTGGCGGAGAAACTGGACGTAAAGGTTCGCGCCCTGGTGATGGGTCACAATCTGGGAAACATTCCCCAGGAGCTTATCCATAACGGGGCCGACTCCGTGTATGTGGTGGACCAGCCGGAGCTGGCAGAGTACACCACACTGACATATAGAAGGGCCGCTATCTCCGTGATAGAGTCTTTCGAGAAACCGCCGCATATAGCCATTTGCGGCGCCACCACATTAGGGCGGGATCTGGCCCCGCGGATCGCCTCCCATTTCGAAACAGGGCTCACGGCGGACTGTACCGAGCTGGACATCGGAGACTACCAGCATAAAGGCAAGGCGGATCCTTCCAAGGTGGGGACATATGAAAACTGCCTGTACGCCATCCGCCCCAGCTTTGGCGAAAGCCTGAAAGCGCGCATCGTGGGACCATGGAAAACTCCCCAGATGGCCACCGCCAGAACCGGCGCCCTGATCCCCTTCGCCACAGACACCACCAGGACGGGGGATATCACGCCCATCACTGTGAAGTTCGAGGAATCGGATTTCAGGGTGAAGGTGGTGGAGACGGTGCGCGAGGTGTCCGACGCTATGGACCTGATACAGGCGAAAGTGATAGTCAGCGGCGGGTTCGGCCTGGGAGGGCCGGAGGGCTTTGATGTGGTAAAGGATCTTGCGTCGGCGTTCAAGGAGTCGGCGGTGGGCTCATCGCGCAAGGCGGTGGATTCCGGATGGATCCCCTACTCCCACCAGGTGGGGCAGACGGGAAAGACGGTGCGCCCCGTGCTGTACATCGCCCTGGGCATATCGGGCGCCATCCAGCACCGTGTGGGAATGAGTAACAGTAGCACGATCATAGCCGTGAACAAGGACGAGAAAGCGCCGATTTTCCAGTTCGCTCACTACGGAATAGTGGGAGACCTGTACGAGATCGCGCCGCTGCTTAAGGAACAATTCAAAAAATCGATAGCCTCCTGACGGGAGAAGAGGATAGTGAGCGACCGAATAGAATACGATGTGACCCTGGTGGGGGCGGGACCCGCCAATATGGCCCTGGCATACCGTCTGGTCCAGCTGGCGGACAAGCCGATAAAAATAGCGGTGGTGGAAAAGGCGAAGGATATCGGGGGCCACCTGTTATCCGGCGCCGTGTCCAACCCCAGGGTGATAGAAAAAATGTTCCCCCAGTGGAAAACCGATGGATTCCCCCACCAGGGGATTTGCTCGGAAAGCTATGTGAGCATCCTGGGCCCGCGCAGATGGGAGAACGTGCCATCCCTTCTCACCCCTCCATACTACAAGAAGGAAGGCTACGCCATCTTGAACATATCGGAGATGTGCGCCTATATCGCCAGAAAAACCACAGAAGCCGCCGCCGCCAAGGAAAACGTGGTGGTGGACTTCTACCCCGGCTTTCCCGCCCAGCAGATCGTGTATGACGGCGATCGGGTGGCGGGAGTGAAAGTGGACGATACCGGCGACGAGAACGCCGACACCCTATACGCCAAGGTCACCGTTTTTGGCGACAAAGGCTTTGTCTCCCGCGATCTTATCGCCAAAAACAACCTGCGCAAGAACCCGCAAGTGTGGAGCGTGGGGGTGAAGGAGGTGTGGGAGACCGCCGAAAGCCACGAAGGAAAGGTGTGGCATACCATGGGATATCCGATGGCGCCAGGCCACCTGGGGGGCGGGTTCGTCTATGGACAAAAGAACAACAGGCTGGTCATCGGCATGGTGATGGGGCTCGATTTCGTGAACCCGAACCTCCGTCCTCCCCAGGTGTTGCAGGACCTGAAGAAACATCCTTTCATGCAGGAGATGCTGCGCGGCGGCAAGCTGTTAAAGTACGGCGCCTCCGTGCTGCCGGAAGGTGGGTTTTACTCTTTGCCGGAAAAATTCGCCGTGGATGGCGCCATGCTAGTCGGCGACGCGCTGGGGACGCTGGACGTGAAGCGCTTCTCCGGTGTGGACAAGGCGATGGAGAGCGGATACCAGGCGGCCCAGACGATCTGGGAAGCTTGTGAAAAAGATGATTATTCCGCCTCCGGGCTGGCGGGCTATCAGTCCCGGCTGATGAATGGATGGGTGGGGCAGGAGCTCAAAGACTCGCGCTATTTCCGCAAGGCCTTCACCGACCATCCGAAACTTCTGGAAGTGTTCATCCCGCGGGTGGCGGCGGCGGTGAACTCCGGCAAGAGCGTGGTGTACGCAGGAATGCAGGCAGGATTGGCCGATCCTTTCGGTTCGCTTGGGCTTTTGAGCGCCAGAAAAATGATCGAGAACCCATCCGATATAGGGCGGGCGGAGTATAAAGAGGACCGTACCCATATCGGCAAGGACTATGTGGACAACCGGGAGATTTCCGAGGGATACGCCGACGACACCATATACACGACTGCTGATGTGGTGTTCTACGCTCACACCCACTACGGCGAGGAAAACCAGCACATCGAGGAGTTCGACGCGGCGGTGTGCAAAAACTGCATAGCCGAGTTCGACGCGGCGGGCAAGGAGACCCCCTGCGTGGGGGATTGCACCGCCGAGGTGCACCAGACCCTGGAGAAAGATGGCGCCCGAACCCACGCCATGGCGCTGGAAAACTGCGTCCAATGCACCACCTGCGAAATCGTCTGCCCCAAAACCAATATTCGGGTGCGGGCGGCGTTGCGTGGGTATGGGCCAGATTTTTCCGGGATGTGAATACGTCAGCGTGATCCACTAGCCTGGCAAATGAAGTTGTTCGATATAGACTGCGGCCACTCCAGCTCGTGAATCGCCCCCGGCGGGGCGCAAGTTCACTTTGGCCCCGTGCCGTTTTGATGTAGA
>JAOUNV010000367.1 GCA_029880775.1 Nitrospinota bacterium
CCGGATCTCTCACCCCTGTTTTGTCTAAAGCCGAGGCTACCGTGGCCAATAGTTTCAGGCTCTCCCTGGGGGGGGATGTGAGCCATCTGGTGGCCACCAGCCAACCCTCTGGCCGCAGGTGGGCCATGTAATCCTCTATCCCCTCCACAGTGTACAAATAGCTTTCCGACACAGCCGCAGCGCCCCCCACCGAGGCGCCAAACGCCCCCGCCAAAGGCGCCTGGATGATGTGGTATCGCTCCTGCGTGACGGAGACGACTCGGCGCGCCTCGCTAATGCGCAGGTTCACTTTGGGATGGGAGTATATGCCGCCAGCGAATCGGGCGTATGGGCCAGACACCAGCCCCGCCATTCCAGGATCCATTTCCACTGCGTCCACATGCTCCGCGCCCAGGGTGAGAGCCATCAGAACGTCAAGCCCCCCTCCGGCGGCCAGGATCAACACAGACGCTCCCTTCTTTAAGTGATAAGGCGCCGCCTGTGGCATGTTATCCAAAAACGACAGGCTCTCCACTCCGCCCCCGGCATAGGTTATCGCGGCGCCCGAGCCGCCATCGACATAGACCGCCAGCTGGCCTGGAGGCCCGTGCTGGTCCATCAGGCTCAGTCCCGGCGCCTGTCGAAAGGGTATCCGTTTATCCTCCACCACGGTCAGCTGGGCCAGGGGGCTTGTCACCTCGCCCAACACTTTTGCGGTGGGAGAGGCCAGCGCCATGCTGAGCCCTTTGTATGGGGATATGACTGGGCGCAGATGGGCGCCCGGCCAGGCGAAGGCCCATGCCGCTCCGGTGGCCAGGATGGCCAAGGCCACTACGGGACGGCGAGCCCCCAGTGTGACATCCAGCATAGAGAGCGCCGCCGCCAGGAATCCGGCGAATGCTATGAAGGAAAGAACCTGCCATGAGAAGAGGTAATACATGCCGATCACCACCGCCAGGGAACCGATCCCCGCGCCTGTAAGGTCGAACAGATACACCTGGCTCGTCCGCTCCTTGAACCGGATGAAGCAGATCCCCACACAGCTGGCAGCCATGAAAAAGGGGATAAAGAGCCACAGGTACATGTATAAAAGCCAGAATTTTTGCGCAGGATCCCACAATAGCTCCAATGGGTTGAACCCAGACCGGCCCGCCATGGAAAACCCAAGGATGGAAAACAGGCCGAACAACATGGCCGCTGCGGCGAAGAGGGGGCGGAAACGAGCGCCCGCCATCTGACGCCCCGCCAGGGCCACCAGAACACCGCTGGCGCCATAGCCCAGCATCGCCATGCTGATGATCATCCAGGCGAAGTGGCTCCAGTAGGATATGGAAAAGAGCCGCATCAGCGTGATCTCGTATGCCAATGCGGCGGCGGAGATAATCCCGATGGCCAGCGCCAGGGGCAAGGTCACCGGCCCCTGGTGAAAGGAACGAAACGGACAGGGAGGATCTGCCTGGCGCCCACTTTTCCGGACGCGTCCTTGGTTACCAGAGTCAGCTGCTGGGTTACGAACTGCGCCCCCACAGGGATGATCATCCTCCCCCCCGGCTTCAGCTGCCGCACAAGGGATGGCGGGACATGATCGGCGGCGGCGGTTACTATTATGCTGTCGAAAGGGGCCTCATCCTCCCACCCGAAGTAGCCGTCTCCCAGGCGGCACTCGATGTTGGTGTAGCCAAGTTTTGACAGCCGCTCCTTCGCCTTCTTATGGAGCTGGGGGACTATCTCTATCGTGTAGATTTCCTTGACCAAGGGCGCCAGCACCGCCGCCTGGTATCCGGACCCGGTCCCTATCTCCAGCACCCTGTGTTCTGGATCCGGATCCAGAAGCTCCGTCATCAGGGCCACAATGTATGGCTGGGAAATAGTCTGTCCATATCCGATGGGTAACGGGCGGTTTCGGTAGGCGTATGGCAGGAGTTCCCGCGAAACGAACAAGTGCCTTTTTGTCTCCGCCATAGACTTTATGGTGTGCTCGGAGAGCCGGGTCTTCCCAGCCACGGGGGCGGTGTATTTCATGTCCGCCACGATTTCGGCCAACATTTTCTTGCGGGGAATGTCGAATCGATCCTCGGCGGCGATGGCGAGGGGAGAAGACACCAACAGAAAAATTGCTGTCAAGGTTTGGATCACGTTCATAACGCGATTTTCCTATGGTGGGGTACATGCCCCGGTTATCGTCTTTTCAGCTCGCTACGAAAGGACGCTCCTTTAGTCTTGTATGTGGCGGAGAACTGGATATGGGTTGTGTTCGTTGGCCATGCGAAGGCGTACTTGTTTTTTCGGATGACTATCTTCCCCCCTTCGCTAAGGCTCGCCTGCCCCACCACTCCGTTCAACGGAGTGATGTATATCATATCTTCAATCTCCAGGCGGTATAGCGTAAAAACTTCGAACAGGCGGCCATAGGCGGGGCTTTTGGCCCGCACGAACGCGCCCAGGGCAAAGCTGTCATAATCCAACCTTCTTTCGGCGATATCCACCCCCTCCTGCTCGGCTTCGTCCACCATTTTTCTGGACATCACGGAATTTTTCAGATTTTCCAGATCCTTTTTTCTATGTCTGCGAGTTCCCTCCTTTGAGCCGAAATCCTTGTATAAAACGGTAAGCTCGCCGCTGCCATCGCGATTTATTGTGAGCGAAAATTTCTCTGACTTGTACTCGAGACCTCCAGGATCAAAAGATGTGGCTGTGGTGGTGACAAGCACCAAGGCCAGAATTCCTTTAAATACCGAAGACACCCGCAATACACCCCTGTGGACCAAAAGCGTTATTATATCAAAATATTACGAGTTTTTCCAGCTGTGATACGGCGCGCAGAAGTATGATGCGGTTCCCAAAGCTTTGTTGGCAGCTTCGTGCTTCGTGTTTTCGCTACCGTTATCGTACGTGATCGACAGACGCGCCTTGGCTGGAAAAAACATCGACCATCTCCTCGGCGGCCTTCCTCTTCCAGCCCGTAATCATGTTCGGATGGACGCCATACTTCGCCGACAACTCCGATATCGTCTCCTCGCCACGCAACGCCTCAAGCGCTACCCTGTAGAGAGTAATCCTCGCTTCGCTCCCTTAATTCCTT
>JAOUNV010000369.1 GCA_029880775.1 Nitrospinota bacterium
CGGAGGAAGCGCAATAACTGGCGGCCTCCTCCCATGTCACACTTTCGACGGGGCAATCCTCGCAGTTGTTAAACTTGGAAGGATTGGTCTTCATGACCTTTTTGAACTGGGCCTGGGTGACTTCGTATATATCGAGCTTGAAATCTTCCAGGCACACCGTGTGCCCAGGCAGTTCCTCTGGCTCTCCTTCCTTGAAATAATCGCCCATCCAGAAGCATCCCCCCCTGACGGCGATCATTTCGCCATGGGCCGGTTTCACGCCCGCATCGCTCTGATCCGCATGTTTCACAATTCCTTTTTCTTCCAGCACCCTTGCAAGGTTACCTTTGAGAGTTATCAGGCGTGGCGCCGTCGGGTCGATTTTTTCAATAACAGCAATCAGGCTGGCGGCCTTTTCCAGGTCATTATAGTCCACGGCCTTTTGGGCGTCCAAAGTAAGGACGCGGCCAATTCGCCGCAGACCGGCAAGGGCCTTTTCGTTGTCAGGATCCAGATCCTGGGCCTTAGTGAATATTTCCATGGCACTATTGGCGCCAGGTTTAATGAGTTTCCCCGCGTAAAAAGCCTTCTCGCCCTGTTTTAAAAGCGAAGTAATTTTTTTCCGGTTCTGAGCTTCAACAGCCTTTCTGCTTTTTATGGCCTCGGCGATCAGGCGCTCCTTTAAATCCTCGTCAGCGCCCATCGCTTCCCTGGCTTTCCTGGTCGCAGCTTCCAGTCTCTTTTTTTCAGCCTCCATTGTCTCCCGGGCTATCCTGGTCTCTTCGGTAAGGCGTTGTTTCTCGGCTTTCAAAGTTTCTCTGGCTTGTCGGGTCTCTGCGGCCAGCCGCTTTGTCTCGGCTTCCTCCGCCTCCCTGGTTTGTCGAGTCAAAAGATCCTTTTGCGATTTATCATTTTCCACTGCGGCGTGAAGCTCCTCTTTCATTCTGAGGGCGGGTTCTGTGGCGCCGACAGCGGCGATGGCGGTATCTATATGAGCCCTGGCCTTTTCATAATCTTTATCCGCCAGAGACCTGGCCGCCAGGCCCAAGGCCGACTTGGCCACTTTCTCCAGGCCTTCATGCGCCTTTGGGTGGCCTGGGGCTATTTGCAATACGGTTTTATAAGATTCGGAGGCGTTCTTTCCTGGAGGAGAATCCAGGGCTCCGGCGGCCAGATAGGAATCCCCCTGGGACAACCACTTGGTTACTTGGCTCTGCTTGTTTTCCTCATTGGCCAAGGCGGCAAGGGCTCTATCCTGTTTCTCCTTTTGCGCGTCAAGTCGCTTTTCCGCCTGCCGTATACCTCTTGCTTTTGGAGTGTGCTTTTTCGCCTGGGCCAGATAGTCCTCCGCCAAACCCAGATTTTTCTTCTTCACCGAGTCATTTACCATGGCCACAAGTCTGGCGCCGATATCGGCGATTCCCTTTTTTGCCTCCTTGTTCTTCGCGTCCAGGGCCAGGACTGCCCGGTAGCTATCCAGAGCGCTTTCTCCCTCCGGACGTGTCAGGGCGCCGCCGACGATTCGTCTTTTTGCCGTCTTGAGGGCCTCGGCTATTTTCATGGCCCTGGTCTGATTAGGAGAAAGCCTTTGCTCCGGCGTAGTTTGGGCCTCTGGAGCCACACCAGCTGTGGGCGGCTCCGGCGCCTGGATTTCCGAAGTTAGCGCTGTGATCTCCGGAGGCTTTCCCTTGGTGAAGTAATGGACCCCAGCTCCGCCAGCGACCACCGCCAGTATCAAAATAACGGCGTAAATCGCAGTTTTTAGCATGTCCTGCTGTGGAGGGGCGTACTGGCTCGGCACAGGAGTTTGATAGGCGGCTGTGGCGTCCAGCTCCCCGCTCTCCGCCTCCTGGTACACGGCGGTTTTCACCTGTGTGGCGCCGGTGATCGCTGTGTCTCCGTTTTTGGTGGAGCCTGGCCTTGTATATTCAGCCCTCATATGCTCCAGGACCTCTTTTAGCTCCAGGGCGGACTGATACCTTTTCTCTGGCTCCTTCTCCATGCATTTGCCGATAATTTGGTTCAGTTCACCTATCGCCTCACCTTCGCCGGTGATACTTGGGACCGGCGACATGATGTGCTTGTGCATGAGCTCCCACGGAGTGTCTGATTCAAAAGGGAGCTTCCCGGCGAGCATCTGGAACATAATGACGCCGATGGAGTATATATCGGTGGTGGGCCCGATGTGGTTGATCTCCCCTTTGGCCTGTTCCGGGGACATATACGCCGGCGTGCCCAGGATCCTACCTTGCTGGGTCAGTTGGGCGGTTTTGGCGTTGGTAGTCAGCTCATCGCCAGATTGAAGTGCCTTGGCGATGCCGAAATCGAGAATTTTAACTATTTTCTGGTGGCCCATCTGGGCGATAATAATGTTGTCCCCTTTCAAGTCGCGGTGGACAATGCCCAGCCTGTGGGCGTATTCGATTCCGTCGCACAGCTGGATGGCGTAATCCAGGAAACTCTTCAAGTCCTGCCTTCCATCTTCGAGTAGCAGATTCTGCAACGAGATTCCTGTCACGAAGGCCATCACAAAATAATATTCGCCGGTGGGGAGCTGGGAGAAATCTATGACGGTGACGATATTCGGGTGCTCAAGCTTCGACTGTATGCTGACCTCCCGGCGGAACCTGCGGATGGTGGCCTCGTCTGTGGAGAGGTGCTGGGCCACGATTTTTATCGCCACCATTTTGCCGGTGGTCACCTGCTGGGCCTTGTACACCGCTCCCATCCCCCCTTCGCCCAGCTTGTGGAGGATTTTGTAGCGGCCGTCCAAGGTCTGCCCAGCCATTTCGTCGTGCGAACGGACAATAAGCTTGGACCCGTCATGGGGACAGAAATGCAACCCCGGATCGAACTCTCTTTCGCAAGAAGGACAAAACATTTGTTCAGACTGGTTTTTATCGGCAGTCATTATTCAGTCACCAAGCCTAAAGAAGCGGTGGCGCGCAATGAGCATGAGGCCAAACGGACTCCGCCAGCCACGGCAAAATGAAATAACTTCGTCAAGTAACGTTCCCCACGCAACCACAGGTTATGATATTCTATGCGATGACACCGTAGCCACCCCACCAATCGT
>JAOUNV010000368.1 GCA_029880775.1 Nitrospinota bacterium
GAGAAAGTGGACCATGCCGATCAGAAACTGGAAACCGGCGCTGAACCGGTTCATGATCGAGTTCGCCGACAGGATGCCGGAAAAAGTGTAATCGGGCAGTTACACAGAATTATTTACAGGGTCGACGAATATCTTGTAGCCACATTCCAGTGACCCCTATATCTCACCGTAATAGTTGTGTTTAAGCTCAAACTCCAAGTCCGAAAAGGTCTTCTGGCTCCTCATCCTGGGGTACACTCCTAAACTTTAACCCCGGCCCCTTCCCGCCGAAGGGAGGGGATTATGTTTAGTAAAAACACATTGCCCCTCGCGCTTGTGCGGTTCGACGCCTCCCCTCCTAAAAAATACTTCCAGGTGGATTGAAATACTCTCTCCCCTGGATATCCCCCTCAAGCTTGGCCACCAGTGTCTCGAAGTCCTGCGGGTTGTTCACAAAGTCGATGTTGTTCGTGTTGACGATCAGTAGCGCCCCTGTGCTATGGCGGAAAAAATATTGGTTGAAGGCCTGGTTCACCCGGTCAACATAATCCTCCGTCATGGCGCGCTCCACCCGTCTGGAGCGGCGGTGCACCCGGCGCATCAGCGTGGCCGTGTCCGCCTGCAGATAGACCGTCAGGTCAGGCTCCGGCACTGTTTTTACCAGCTGCTTATACACCTCCAGGTATAGACGGAACTCGTTATCGTCCAGGTTCAACTGGGCGAATATCATGTCCCTCTCCATGATGTAGTCCACCAGCACCGCCTGGTTGAACAGCTCCAGCTGCGTCAGGCGGGAGAGTTGCTTGTATCGGCTCACCAGAAAGAATAGCTGCGTCTGGAAAGCGTTGGCCTCCCTGTTGTCATAAAAACTTTCCAGAAAGGGGTTTTCCCCAACCTCTTCCAGGATCGGATCAACGCCGAATTTCTCCGCCAGCTTGCGCGCCAGGCTCGACTTGCCCACGCCGATGGGGCCCTCCAGGGCGATATACTTATTCACGGCCCCTCCACCGTGGGTGGTTTGATCAGCCGGGTGATCTGCCCCTCTTCCGGGAGAGCGGCCAGCAACTGGGCCACGGTTTTTCCCAGCACCGGGTGGACAAGGGCAGGGTTGATATCGGCCAGGGGGGCCAGAACGAACCTGCGCAGGTGGGCCAGCGGATGGGGGATGGTCAGCTCCTCGGTAGTCATTACGGTATCGTCATGAAAAATGATGTCTATGTCAATCACCCTGGGTCCCCAGCGCTCGCCGGGGGTCCTCCCCAGCTCAACCTCTATACGCTTCGTCTGTTCCAGAACTTTTTCCGGTTCCACATCCATCCGCGCCGCCAGTGCGGTGTTCACAAACCATGGCTGGTCGATCTTTCCCTGAGGCTCGGTTTCATAAAAACGTCCTTGCCCAACCAGGACGGCGCCGCTGATACCCACGATCCGGTCGATGGCCCTCCGTGTCATCCGCTTGGCGTCGCCTGAGTTGGAGCCGATGGAAAAGTAAACCTCCGGGGCCATGGGATATTATACCTTTACGGGGCCTTAGGGGCCCCGGCGCTCTTCAGTTTCTGGCTCTCCGGAAAACCGAACAGCATGTATACCGTTCCCCCTGCCAGCACCATGAGCATATTCACCCCGAAACCGAGCAGAGACATGGTGAGACATTGGGCGGCGCTCAGCCCCACGTGGGCGAAGAGGATCACATACATCCCCTCCCGCACTCCCAAGCCAGCCATGGAGACCGGCAGCAACACCAGGATATTCACCACCGGCACCAGGATGAAGAACGGGATGGGCCCCACATCAAAACCGAGCGCCAGGGCGACTATGTATATGCTCAATATCTTGGCGAACTGGACATACAGATCCCCGATGAAGGCGGCGACCAAGGCGTCCTTGTGACTGAGGTAGAATAAAAAGGTGGAGTAGAGGTCGCGAATCTTCAGCATCAGAGGCTCCAGCCGCGTCTTCGGCGCGATCACCTCTAAAAACCGCTCTATCCTCCCCATGAACAGCAGGCCCAACACGCCAAGAAAGAAGAGGCTGATGACGATGGTTTTGAGCATGACGAACATCGGGTCGTCTGGCAGTTCATCCGGAAATATCATCAGCACAATGGCGGCGATGGTAATGGTCTGCCCCAGGCCCATAACACGGAACGCGAAAAGAGAGGACATGGCGTGGGCGGAGTTTTTTATATACCGGGAAAGCCCGATTATCCGCACCATGTCCGCCCCCATTCCGGAGGGGATGGCAAGGCCGATAAAGTCCGCGGCCAGGGTCACCCTCAAAGTGTCCTTGTACGGGATGACATACCCCCCCGCAGCCAGCATTCTGCCCCAGGCATATGCGGTGACCGCCTGGTCCACAAATATCATGGTGAAAGCCAAAAACACCAGCGGGATGGAAGCCCCCGCCATAAGGTCCACCAGTGGATCGATATCCACCTTCCACAAGATAAACCCGAGCAACCCTAAAGAGATGGTGATCCTGGCCCATTTGGGGAGTCCTCCTCCCTTTTTTTCTGTTTCTTCAGTCATTGCGAATATGGTGGGAAAATATGATCATGATCCGGATTTCCGGCGCAGAAATGTTATACGGTACCCAGGCTCGAGAAGATCATCCACCACTTGAAAATCAGGATCGGCGATAAACAAGCCATGGATCGTTTTTGCGCCAAAACTTTTCTTCTCCACACCAGAGTTGTCGTCCGCCAGGGCGCGGGCATGGGCCAGCAGCAGCGCGCCGCCAGGCTTCACCAGGCTTTTCACTTTCTCCACCGCCTCTGGTAGCTGGTCCCGCTCCAGGTAATAGAGCACTTCGGACGCGGCCACCAAGTCGAATGATTCCTGGAATTCGTCCACCAGAATATCCATTCGCTCCACGCGGACATTCCCCAGATCGGCGAACCTTTCCCGGGCGCGGGTGACGGCCAGATCCGATATATCGCCAGCCAGCATAGCCTTTGCCATGGGGGCCAGCCGTTGGGTGAGCAGCCCTTCGCCGCATCCGATCTCCAGCACGCGGGCAAAGGGGCCATGGGGAGCGGCGACACCTGCGGTTTTATCCAGCTTGGCGATCTCATAGT
>JAOUNV010000370.1 GCA_029880775.1 Nitrospinota bacterium
GCTTCCACGCCTGTGTTCATAAATGGAAATAAGACTTTCAGGGTGGCGTATCACAACGAACGGTACTATGCTTTTCCTCGCATGTGGAGCTTTTTACTTACCAAAGAAGATCTCAAGACGATAGAAGATAGCGCCTCTGGATCCAGCATGGAAGAAGCCCTGGCGGAAGCGGAACGTCAAGCCCAGAGCGGGCGACCGTGGCCGGGAACGGCGATACCCCCTCCCCCTAGTGCCGGAAGTGGCGCATCCCGGTGAAGACCATGGCCATGCCATTCTCATCGGCGGCGGCGATCACCTCTTCATCGCGCATGCTACCGCCTGGTTGAATCACCGCCTTTATCCCCACCTTGGCCGCTTCGTCTATGCCGTCCCGGAAGGGGAAAAACGCGTCTGAGGCCATCACGGCGCCCGCCAAGGGGCGGCGGGCCTTTTCATGAGCGATGCGCGCGCTGTCCACCCGGCTCATCTGGCCGGCGCCCACGCCGATGGTGGACTTGCTGTCGGCGTATATAATGGCGTTTGATTTCACATGCTTTGCCACTGTCCAGGCGAAACGCAGAGCTTTCATCTCTTCATCAGTCGGAGGGCGTTTGCTCACAACTTTCAGCCCCCCCTCGCTCAATGTCTGGGTGTCATCGTCCTGCAGCAGGGCCGCCCCGGAAAGAAACCGGGCAGTGAGCGCGGCCACCATCTCCCTGGAGGGCGCCTTGATCAAGCGAATGTTCTTCTTCTCTTGCAGCTTTCCCAGCGCCTTGGCCGAGTAGCTGGGGGCGATCAACACTTCCACAAACAGCTTCGATATCTCCTCCGCGGTCGCCTCGTCCACTTCCCGGTTCACAGCGATCACTCCGCCGAAGGCGGAGACAGGGTCGCACTCGCGGGCGTCCAAATACGCCTGAACCAGGTTCTGGTTCACCGCCACGCCGCAAGGGTTGGTGTGCTTGATGATAGCGACGGCCGGGTCGGAAAACTCGGATGCCATTTCATAAGCGGCGCTCATATCCACAATGTTGTTAAACGACAGCTCCTTGCCATGCAATTGGGCGGCCTGGGCCACGAACCCGCGGCTATCCGCCATGGTGTACAAAGCTGCGTCCTGGTGTGGATTCTCCCCATAGCGAAGGGCCTGGGTCTTTTCCAGCTGTATGATCATCCTGTTCGGAAACTTCACCTTGGAGGTAACCTGCCTGTTCATGTAGGAGGCGATCCGGCCATCGTACCAGGCGGTGTGGTCGAAAGCCTTGGCCGCCAGGGTGCGCATGGTCTCGGCCGTGAGGGAGCCGTCATTCTCTTTCATTTCGTCGGCCACGGCGGCGTAATCCTCCGGGTCCACCACCACCGCCACATGGGCATGGTTCTTCGCCGCGGAGCGGACCATGGCAGGGCCGCCGATGTCTATATTCTCCACCGCGTCCTCAAAGGCCACATCCGGCTTTGCGATGGTCTGCTCGAAGGGATAGAGGTTCACCACCACCATGTCGATGGGGTCGATGCCATTGTCCGCCATCTGGCTCACATGGGAGTCCAGGTCTCTGCGGGCCAGGATGCCGCCATGCACTTTCGGGTGCAGCGTCTTCACCCGCCCGTCCATGATCTCGGGAAAGCCTGTGTAATCACTCACATCGGTGACCACCAGCCCCGCGTCGCGCAGAAACTTTGCGGTGCCCCCTGTGGAGAGGAGCTGGGCGCCCATGGTTTGCAGGTTTTGGGCGAATTCGGCCAGCCCGCTTTTGTCGCTGACACTTATTAAAACTCTCTTTATGGATGACATGGTACTTTCCGGATTGTTGCCGCTGCAGGTTTGCGAATATAAGCTGTGAATGATAATCTGTCCAATGCGATTCGTCAAGATTAACCATATTGTATTTCGAGGCGCCGATGTCTTCTGATAAACCGTGGCTGGAGCTTTTTCCCCGTTCCTTTGTCGCCGCTGACCTGGAAATGAAAAGCTGGGCCGATATTGAACCATATTTCGCCAAACTGGTGGAGCGAGATATCCATACCACAGCGGAGCTGGAAAAGTGGCTGGCCGACTGGTCGGAGGCTCAATCGGTGGTGGAGGAGTTCGCCTCTGTCCGGTATGTGGAGATGACGTGCCACACCGATGACGAGGGAAAAAAGAACGCCTATCTGGAATGCGTGCGGGAAGTGGAGCCGAAGCTGATCGAGTGGGAGAACAAGCTGGACCACAAGTACTACGAATCCCCATTGCGCGCCAGGCTGAATCCTCGCAGGTACCAGCAGTTCGACAGACGCAAGAAAACAGACATGGAACTGTTCACCGAAAAGAATATCCCTCTTGGCGTCCGGCTGCAGGAGCTGTCGCAAAAGTATCAGGAGATCATGGGCGCCATGACTGTGGACTTCGAGGGAAAAGAGCGAACCATGCCCCAGATGGCTCAATTTTTAAAAGAGCCGGACAGGGACCTGCGGGAGCGGGCTCACCGCGCATCCGCCCAGCGGCGGCTGAAAGAAAAGGAGAAGCTCGACCTGCTCTTCGATGAAATGCTGCAGACGCGGGGCGAGTTCGCCACAAACCTGGGCCTGGATGATTACCGCGACTACTGCTTTCGAGGGAAGCTGCGCGATTACACCCCGGAGGATTGCCTGCAGTTCCACGAGTCTATAAAAAATACCGCTGTGCCCCTGGCCGGAAAGCTTATTGAAAAAAGGAAAACCGCCCTGGGGTTGGGAAGTGTGGCGCCATGGGATACAGAATGCGACGAGAAGGGGCGCGCCCCGTTAAAACCCTTCACGGAACCGGAAAAGCTGGCGCAGGGAGTGGCCGATATCTTTAAGCGGCTGGACCCCAGGCTGGGGGAGAGGTTCGATTCGATCCGCCATTTGATGGACCTGGACAGCCGCAAGGGCAAAGCCCCCGGCGGATATCAGACCACATTCTCCGAAAGACGCGTTCCCTTTATATTCACAAACGCCGTAGGCTCCCAGACAGATGTGAACACTCTTTTGCACGAGGGGGGCCACGCGTTCCACACCATGGAGAGCCGCGCGCAGCCGCTGACATGGTACCGCCACGCGGCCATGGAGTTTTCC
>JAOUNV010000371.1 GCA_029880775.1 Nitrospinota bacterium
AGGGCTCCAGGTGGGGCCATCGGAGTATCGGCTGTCGAAGCTGAGCCGTTCGCGTTTGGAGCCGTCCACGTTCATGAGGTATATCTGGGGTGAGCCGGACATGTCCGACGTGAACGCCAGTTTCTTCCCGTCGGGGCTCCATGTGGGATTCAGCTCAGCGCTTCGCAGGTCGGTGACCCGGACCAGCCCTCTCCCATCGGCGTTCACAATGTATATATCCGAATTACCCCGCCGGGAAAGGGAAAAGGCCACCCTGGCGCCATCTGGCGACCATTCGCCCGTGCTGTTGACACCTATGACTGTGGAAAGCGGATAGCGCGCTTTTGTGGAAAGGTCGAGCACATAAAGGTCCGGATTTCGATATCGGTAGGTGGTGAAAAGCACAAGGTTGCTGTTCACCTGGTTCCACGACGGGGAGAGCACCAGTGTACGTTCCGTAGTGATCTGTCTTGGATTATAACCGTCATAATCCACCATCATCAGCTCCTTGCGGCCGCGAACAGAGGAAATGAAAATCATCCTGGACCGGGACACGCCCGGATCGCCGGTGTAGCGATGTACGAAGTCATCGCAAAACTGGTGAAGCATCTGGCGGAACATGGTCAGTGAAGAGGTGTACCTCTTTCCGAAATCCATCTTGCGCCACTGCAAGTCGTAGACCAGGACCTCTATAGTGATTTTGTTTTTCCCCTCCGGGATGATTTTCCCCTTCACCATGAAGTTGGAGGATATGGTTTTCCACGATTCATAGTCGATGATTCCCGATTTTTTATCCTTCAGATCCACCGCCGCCACAAACCCCCTATCCTTCACCGTCTTGAAATATCCGGAGAACCCCAGGTCGAAATTTATAACGCTGGCCGCCAGGGCGCCAAGCCCCAGGGAGTCTTTCCCTTCATGGGAAAAATCGGCCACAGCCACCTCTACCAGCTTCGATTCGGTGCGCTCCGTGGTGATTTTTATATCCGGGGCTTCCTCGGCCACAGCACGGCCCACGGCTGTCACCATGACCATAACGGCCATGGCTAATATCTGGATTCTAATCTCTCTGAGCATATTCGAAGTTGTAGTATACACCCAAATAATCCCGTCTGTAACCTGGAGGGAGCGGTGGAAATTTTGTCCGTCTCACAGCTTCCAAGGCGCTCTCGTCCAGCTGCGCATTGCCAGAGGATTTTTCCAACTGCGTTTCGAGCACATCGCCCCTTTTCGATATTTTGAAATAAACTTCCGGATTTGTTTTCTGGCCAGAGGTGTCTAACCCATGGGTGATCCAGTTCTCCTCCACTTTCCTCTTTACAATTCTGATGTAGTAATCGTACTTGAACTCCGTCCCTTCCGTGCGGAACGTGGAGGGCTTTCGCGGCGTCGGTTTTATCGTCGGTTTCACAGGCTCAGGCTTAATCACCGGTGGGGGAGGCTTCGGTGGTTTTTTCTTTTTCCCAATTGGCACAATCTTGCCATGAGCCGTTTTCTTCCTCAGGGTGGGCGCTTTTGATTTTTTAACCCTCGGCGGCTCCGGTTTGGGAGGCTCCGGTTTCTTTATCGGCTTTTCCGGTGGGCTCACCGGAGTGATGAACACCGCCTGGCCGGGGGTGATAACGGGGGGCCTGGTGAAAAAGGAAGAATGGAAAATCAGGACCCCCAGCATACCGGCGTGGATGGTGAAGGAGAAGACCACCGCACGGGCCATTCGCCCCGATGTGTCAAGCTCCTTTTCCCTGGCAATCAAATTCCGTCTCCCGTCCCTGTGGCCGCCTGCCATGATGATCTGGAAATGTAAGTATCAATCGGCTCTCTCTTACGATTCAGGCGCCGGATCAGTCACCATGCCAATTTTCACGATCCCGGAGTTCTTGATCAAGGCCAGTAGGTCCATCACGGCGCCGTACGCCACATGCCTGTCCGCCCGCAGATACACATGAGCCCCGGGAGAGGTGGAGGCTATCGACTTGAGCCTTCCCCCCAGATCCTCTCGTCGCACCTGTTTGTCGTTGAAATAAATTTTCCCTTCCTTGTCGATGGTCACCACGTTTTCCTCCGTGATCTCCATGGCCCCCGCATCCTCCTTCGGAAGCTCCACAGATACGCCGCTTTGCATCATGGGGGCCGTGACCATGAATATGATCAACAAAACGAGCATGACATCAACGAAAGGCGTGACGTTGATCTCCGTAAGGAGGGTGGAAGCCTTGCGGCGGAAGCGCTTGCCGCCGGTGTCTTGCATCATGGCTAGCTGGAGCGCTTAATGTAAATCCTGTCGATCAATGAGAGCATGTCGAGCGAGAAGTTATCCAGATCGGTGGCCAGGATTTTCACCTGATAAATAAAGTAGTTATATCCCATCACCGCAGGCACCGCCGTGAAGAGCCCCGCCGCAGTGGCGATGAGCGCCTCCGAGATGCCAGGGGCCACCACCGCCACAGAGGCCACACCCTTGGCCCCGATGCCGGAGAAGGCCATCATCACCCCCCACACCGTGCCGAACAGGCCGATAAAGGGAGTCACAGAACCGGTGGTCCCCAGAAATATCAGCCACCGCTCAAGCTTGGTCACCTCCTGCGCCGTGGCCCTTTCCAGGGATCGGCTCACGGAATCTAGCTTTTCGAGCAACAACCCCTCCTCGTGCCCCTGGCTGGCCGCCTCCACCTGGGAGAGGCGGAACTGCGCCGCCAGCTCTATGTATCCCGCTAAAAACACCCTGGCCATGGGGCAGTTGCGCAGCCGTTTGGCATGGTTGTATACATTTTCCATCTGCCCCCGCTTCTTGAAGACTTCCATAAAGGTGATAGTCTCGCGGCTGATTCGGGTGAAGACCCGGAGCTTGTGAAGGATTATAGCCCAGGAAATGATTGAAAACCCCATGAGCACAGCAAGCACCAGCCTGGCCACAAAACCGGAGGACTGAACCATCCCCCAAACGGACAGGTGGCCCGCCTGGGTTTGGCTTATCGCGGAAGATAAAAATAACACTTCCTCTGTCATAGGGAAATTCCGCTTCAGTTCAAAAGGTTAAAGACTCCGCAAGGCATAGCGCGCGGGCGCCAGACA
>JAOUNV010000372.1 GCA_029880775.1 Nitrospinota bacterium
GTCGATCAGCTCCATTAACAGATCCACCGAGAAATCCGCCTCCCCCCGTTCGTATCTTTCCTTGAAGCCAGCCAGCTTTGCGGTCATGGAGTTATGCTCATCCAGGTGCGTCTGCATATCCGGGAATCCATGCTCGCGCATCAGCTCTTCCTCGGTTTCGAAATGCTCCAGGGCGTAATCGATGGTGTCCTCAAGAGCCTCTCCCAACACCTCCCGGCTCCTCTGCTCATGTATTCCGTCGCTGAGCGTGTTGATAAGCCGAAAGAGGGTTTTGTGCTGGTTGTCGACCTTGGCTATACCGACGCTGAAGCTGTCGTTCCATTCCGCAAGCATGATTACTACCTAATTGATGCCACTAAAATACCACAATACAGCATATTTGTCTCTCTTTACCACATGTCCCGACCAAGATTACTCGGCGCCATCCCCCTCCTTCAGTTCCGCCACATAGGGCAGGCACCGATGGCGATTGGCGGCGTCCAACCCATACCCCACCACGAAAACATTCTGTATGGAAAAGCCGTGGTAGTCTGGCGTGAAATCCACCCTGCGCCGCGCAGGCTTGTCCAGGAGCACACATGT
The DNA here is from genome assembly GCA_029880775.1 of Nitrospinota bacterium. GTDB lineage: Bacteria > Nitrospinota_A > UBA7883 > UBA7883 > UBA7883 > JAOUMU01. The sequence continues at coordinate 583 of JAOUNV010000372.1, forward strand.
GTAGGCTTCCCTGGCCCCCAGCGAGAGGAGGTGGTCGCGGGCATGCTGGAGCGTTAGCGCTGTGTCGGCGATGTCATCCACCAGCAGGATCGTCTTGCCGGTCACCTCCTGGTGAAGCCCGCTTAACACCTTTGCGGCGCCGGAGGACTCGGTGGACTCACCATAGCTGGACACCGTAAGAAAATCCACCTCCGGACACAAGCCTCGCCTGTGCAGCGCCCGCATCAGGTCCGCCAGGAACACGACGCTCCCCTTTAGCACCCCCACAATCGTAAAGTCCTCACCTCCCATTCCATCGGCTATTTCATGGGATATTTCCTCCACCCGAATGCGGAGCTGTTCCTCGGAAATCATTTCATTTACAGAGGCCACTTTTCATTCCTCATAATCAGGTAGGGGACATTTTATCGCAGAGAGGCGCGAAGATAAATAATAAGGTCCAGGAACAAATCGAGACGCAATGTGAATGAAGGGGTGTTCGCCCTGTTATTCAGCGGACTCGGAAGCCACCACCGGAGCTTTAATCAGCGCCTCCTCCGGCAACATGGGCCACAGCCGGATAGCCAATCCATAAGCGAACGCCACCACCCCGAAAAGACCGATGGAGTACATCCATTCCAGACCCGACACCGAATAGGTGGCGAACTGGCCATCCAGAAAGACACTGCTCGTCTCCATTCCCGGGATAAGCTCCAGGGGCAATATCTGCGCTGGAATCACGATCAGGTAGCGCTCCATAAGCACCCCAAAAAGCTGCATCCACGCCGCGACCAGAATCCACCTGACACTGCCGCCCGTGACGGAGTTGAGCACGATGGCCGCAGGCCCCACCAACCCCATTCCGATAAGCCCGGCCCAGAAGTAGAATGTGAACTTGCCTCCATGCAGCAACAAGAACGATGAGGCTTCATAATTCTTCGGCGCGTAGGAGCGGGTGACGTTTTCTATGAATATCAGGTAGAGCACCACCAGGATGAATATCCCCATAAGCTTGCCCAAGCTTCGGATGTAGCCTTCGTCCAGCTTCCTGCCGGTGGCGTCGAAAGTGTATTTGAGCACAATGATCATCAAGGCCGTGCCGGAGCTAAGAGCCGCCGCTATGAAGCTGGGGGGGAGAAGCGGAGAGTTGTACAGCTCCCGCACATACACGAAACCGAAGATGGCCCCGGTGCCGGAGTGGACACCTATGGCGATGACTACCGCCGACAGTCCCAGTCTTTTTGCCCAAACCTCGTTTTCCTTGAATAGCGCCAACAGGTATAGAAAACCGATGAGCATATAGGCGTTGTACAGGATGGCGTTGAGGCTGAACATCGACCGAGGCTGGAAATGGAAAAACGGAACCAGCACCCTATCCGGCCTGCCCCAGTCCATGATGATCGCCATCAGCCCAGCCACGATCAGAACCACCGCCAGCATGCTGGCCACCCGCGCAAAGGGCTTATACTCCGTCTTGCCGAATACCGTGCTCATGGAAGAGAGCACCAGCGACCCGGCCGAAACACCGATAAGATATATAGCCATCACGATCGGCATTCCCCAGGGGACCTGATTGGTCATGCCAGTTACCTCGTGCCCTTGAAGGAACAGGACCAGCGCCGATATGGGAAGCAACGACGCTACCAGGGCAGAACCCGCCATGAACGCGTAATAGCCGCCGGAGCGCCCCTCGATCCTGGTGTACTTAATTTTCGCCATTGTCTATAGCCCCATGTAATAAACGCCCGGCTCACAGCCCAGGTCCGCCCGCAATTGGCGGGCCTTGCCACTGCGCAGCAAGGCGCTGGCGTCGGTGTCCGGGTTGTTCAGGTCGCCGAACACCATGGCGCCTGTAGCTTTTTTCTGGCATGCCTCCACGCACGCCGGCTGCTTTCCCTGGTCGATCCTGTGGGCGCACAGTGTGCACTTTTCCACCACGCCATGGGTCCGCACGGGGACATCGGGGTTATCACCCTCTTTTGGCTCCACATGTTTGGAGACAAATGATCTGGCCTTGTATGGGCATGCGATGATGCAATAACGGCATCCGATACAGCGGTGCTTATCCACCTGCACGATGCCATCCGGCCGCACAAAAGTGGCCGCCACAGGGCAGACATGGGCGCAGGGGGGATTCTCACAATGGAAGCACATGGCGGGGAAAGTCCTCTCGGTCGCGCCCTCAATCCCTTTGGGGCGAAAGGCTATCTTCCGGATCCAGTGGATATCCAGCTTCGGGTCGTCAAAGAGAGGAACATTGTTTTCAGTCCTGCACGCATCCACGCAGGCAGTGCAATCGGCGGAGCACTTGTCCGCGTCAATCACCATCCCCCAGCGTTTTCCGGAGGAGCCCCCTTTTTCGTCCTGGGTCATAGCGGAGGCCACGGGCCCAATGGCCGCCCCAGCGGTCACCGCCGTCCCTATCTTCAAAAAGTCTCGTCTATCAAAATCCATCAGGATATTTCCTCGCCGTCAGACAGGGTAAT
>JAOUNV010000057.1 GCA_029880775.1 Nitrospinota bacterium
TGGATGACATAAACGACCGTAACGGGTCCCTCGCCCGATCCGAGGCTGGACCCCTTATCACACAAATTATATCCACGCTGGCCGGGTGGGCGCCTGGCGCCGCGCATTCCCCCTTGAAGCCGCTGGATGGCGGCGAAGAGGAATACAAGGACGGCCAGGCCCGGTTCGACCTTTACTTCACATCAAACGTAACGCTGTAGCCACCATAAGGAGCCGATGACAATGCCCAATACGTTAGGAGCGCTCACCCTGCCGGACCAGATGCTGTGGACCGATCAATATTCATGGTCCCCGGCGGCGGGCCAGGCGCAGAGAACCATAGCAGGCGGCCTGGCGCTCTTCACCCAGTCTATGATCAAAGGCCGCCCCGTCACACTGGAGGCGGCCGATGGCGTGGCGTGGCTCACCCAGCAGCAGGTGGACGATATCATGGCGATGGCCGCCCAGCCTGGCGCGGCCTTCACCCTTTCATGGGAAGGGGAAATGAGCACCGTCCGCTTCGCCCACCACGCCCCCCCGGTGGTGGAGTTTTCCCCCATCATGCCGTTGGCCGATCAATACACCGGAACCATAAAGTTAATTACCGTTTAAGGAGACGATAAATGCCCATTCAATCCAGCGAGATTATCTGGAAAAAACCGGACGAGGATTCCGACACCACTACTAACGGGGGGCGCATCACCGCAGTGGCCAGCCCCAGCGACACCGCCAATAACGACTTTCCAGACGTGTCCCAGGCGGAGCTGACCTCCGGCCTGACGCGATATCGCAAGCGCTTCGTGAAAGTGGCCAACGACGCGGATCTGGTGGCGCAGCAGATGCGGCTCTACATCCGCACCCACACCGCCGCCGCCGAGGCTGTGACCTTCTTTCCCGGCGCGCAGCGGGACACCCAGAACGACATCACCGGCGCGGAGCGACAATATGGCGCGGGGCAGCTGGCCGCCGATGTGGCCGCCGCCGCTATCGTCATCACCGTGAACACGGAAGGCGCGGCGCTGGATTACTTCAAGGATGGGGACACCATCATGATCAGCGACAAGACCTCCGTTTTCGACACCGGCAATAACCGGGAGGAGGCGGTGATCTCCGGCGCGCCATCTTATGCCGGGGACCAGGCCACCATCACGCTCACCGCCGGATTGAAGAACGGATACTTGGCCGCCGATACGGTGGTCGCCAGCATATACTCCGCCGGTGACGTGAAAGCTCTGGCGGATAACTATTCCGTCAGTTCCGCCGCAGGGACATACGATGACGCTGGGAACCCGGTGATCGTGGACCATATAGGCTCAGTCGAGCAGACCTGGACCGCCACCTTCACCTCCGCCACCGCCTTTGATGTGGTGGGGGACACCGTGGGGAGCGTCGGCTCCGGCGCTGTCTCAGGCGACTTTGCCCCCACCAACGCCGATGAGGGAAAGCCATACTTCACCATCCCATCGGCAGGATGGGGAGGAACCTGGGCTGTCGGTGAGACCTTCACTTTCCAAACCCATCCCTGCGCCGTGCCGGTATGGTATAAGCACACCATTCCCCCCGGGTGCGCCGCCTTCTCCGCCAACAAGGCATGGACCGGCGTCATGCTGCAGAGCGCATAATCATGTCTGAGAAACAAGCAGTAGACGCCACCACCACCGCGTCCATCACGGATGCGGATGCCAAAGGCTCCATCTCCCTGGAGCGCTGCTCCAGCGGTATTGACCAGGAGAGGGCGTGCGCCGCCACCTTCACCACAAAGCCGCCGGGGATCATGACGTATGAAGGCTTCAAGCCGGGATACGCGACGGTGCGCCTGTGGCATTCGCCGAATAGATCTCCCGCCCTGCACATCGCCGCGTCCCATGCCGACAAAAATTATGAACGGCTGGGCGCGCGCGCGGAGAAAGTCGTGGAGACGGTTACCTTTTCCGGTTCCAAGGAAGCGTCACTGAACAAGGGGCACTCCGCCTCCGGTGTCCAGGTACTGGTCTCCACTCCCTTCGTCAACGCAGATGGAGGGAACGTTCCCGCCCCGTCATACTCTCATGGCAAGTACACTACTCGCGAGCCCGCCTATGGAACGCTGGTGGTGGAGTACACCGCCTCGTATACCGCATACCGCGTGTACTATGGCCTGCCAGACTGGGTGGCGCAAAAGATTTTCTCCATGGGTGGGGATCTGGAGGACTTCACCATCCCGCCGGTGCTGGTGATGGCGTTCGACAAAGGTAATTCCGCCACCATGAGCCTGGAGCGGAAAATCATGCAGGTCCGCCCTCCGGACTGCAAGGATGACGAATGGCTCACAGACGCGGGGGAATCCACGGTGGTGAAGTATAAGGTTTTCTCCGAGGCGGACCTGGACGAGACCACGAAGCTGCCGAAGCCTGGAGCCAACTACCTGACCGCTTTGGGCTATGTGAAGCATGTTGAATATTGCAAGCAACGGGTGAGCAGAACACGGACGCAAAATTATCCTGTGCCCGACGCGAACAATATAGAAATCATATCGATAAGCAAGGGGAGCGTATAGTGGACCCCACCCGGCGGATCATCGACTTCAAAATGGGTGGCTCCATAATCCTGCTCCACTTTGATGAGGACACGGGAGCTGCGGATATACAGGATGGAACTTTACCATTCGGATGGATTCGGCATACTGATGGATTTTTCATCGATTCATCCCCCAACAATCAACAGATTGGCAGGACCGCCTGGACCGATCCACCGTACTACCATGAGAACCCATCGATAGTAGCGGGGGGCAAGTTCAATAGCAGGGTCCGGTCAAGCCTTGCGCAATATATATACTGGCCCCATCACGATGCGATGAACCTGGATGGTGACGATTTCACCGCAAGCGTCTGGTTCAACTCAGAAGAGCTGGGAGATGCCTACTGGCACGATAAAGGCGGCCTGTTTCAGGTAAGATTCAGGTTCCCCCCCCATGTTGATATCTTCTTTGGTTTGGCGGACCCGTCGTTCGAGATACCAGGAACCCCACCATACACATATCCGCCGGAATGGTTCCCCCATGTTTATTGTGGCGTTGAGTTGGAGGGGGGCGCATATTACGGCGCGGCGGAGGGAACCACAGTTGTCTCGCCCGGAAGCTGGCATCACCTGGCGCTGGTGCGGCAAGGAGCATGGCTATACTTGTACCTGAACGGAGCGCTGGAAGCGTCATACGAAGTGGGGCCGGGGTTCTGGCTGAACGCTACTGTGAAACCAACGCCAACGGCGCTATGGAGCGACTTTCACACCATCTATTCAGCCACAAGTTACGACGACTATATCTATTTTGACGAGTTCAATATACAAAAAGGCGTGTTGTTCGATGGCCCATTCACCCCTCCCACAGAGCCCTACACCCTCTAGAGGATTCAGCGGATAGATAACCATGAGCCAGTCACTACTTTTACACTTCGATGGAGCCCACGGCGACACCGCCACGGCGGACTCCTCCCCCTCTGCGCACAGCGTCACTTTACAGAACGGGGCGAAGCTGGTTTCCCCAAGGGCCAGGTTCGGCCACACGTCGCTTTATCTCGATGGAGTGGACGATTACGCCCAAGCCACAGGCGCGCTCACCGATTGGACCTTCGCCGCCGGGGAAGCCTTCACCATCGATCTATGGATATGGGCGCCGGACCTGAATGCGGACCGCCCGCTGGTGGCCCTGGAAATCGACAAGGACAATCGATGGCTGATGCGGATGGAGCGGAGCGGCCCTCTGGCTTTCGATATAGTCAGCGCGGGAGCCACCACGGCTTTCTCCGGCGGATCGATGGCGGCGCAGACATGGACCCATGTAACCGTCACTCGGGACACCGGCGGCGCCGTCCGGCTGTTTGTCGGCGGGTCGCTGGTGGACTCCGGCTCTTTCACCGGCGCCATGCCAAGTGGTCAGCCGCTCTTGATCGGGAAGAGTGATTACCCCAGGCTGGGGCTGGAACAGGGGGGCGCGCTGACGTTGCAGGATGGCGGGCGAATGCTGCTCCACGGCGGGGAGTATGCGTCGGCGCATATCGACGAGCTGCGCATCCTGAAAAACGATGCGGCATGGATTACAGGATTCACCCCACCCACCGAGTCTTGGCCGCTGCCATATCATGTGGCCCAGGAACACGCCGCCTTGTATCAGGCGTTGATAATCGAGAACGAACACGCTTCCCCGATCGTCGCATGGGTGGAGGCGGAGCATGGCTCGCCGTTCCAGGCGTTGATAATCGAAACCGAACATGGCGCCCCCTTTGTCGCATTGGTGGAGGCGGAGCATGGGGCGCCCATATTCATTATCGTGGAGGAGGAGCATGCGTCGCTCTTCAGCCTGGTGGTGGTGGTGGATGCGGAACACGGCTCCTCATTCACCCTGCTGGCCTTCACCCCCGTTGTGGCGGAACACGCTTCCCCATCCACCGCGCTGGTGGAGGCGGAGCATGCGGCCCTGTATAACCTGCTGGACATGATCCATGGAGAACATGCCAGCGATTTTTCATCAACCATCACCGTGGACGCGGAACGCGCCTCCCTGTTCGATTTGCTGACATTCAACCCGGTCCATGCCCAGCACGCTTCATCTTTCCGGCTGGGGCTGGCGCCGGTGATAGACGTGACAGACTCGGCGATCCTCTACCACCAGGGGCGCCGGGTGGAGATCCTCTCCGCCAATGTCAAGCAGGATGAGGGGGACCCCTTCTGGAGCGGATCGGCCACACTGGCAAGCGCCGCCGATTACTCCCTTATGAATGTGGACGATGCTGTCGACTTGACCCTGGGGGTCCAGACATACAGCCTGATTGTCGATGGTAAAGAGAAGAGCCGCGCATTCGGCCAGCTGGAATTGTCCATCACAGCCATCAGCCCCGGCGCGGCGTTAAGCTTCCCCAGGGCGGAGCCGGTCACCAAAACCTGGCCCGCCGTCATGGCCCGCGTCGCCGCGGAAGACGCATTGGGGCAAGCTATCGACTGGCGCATAACAGACTGGCTGATTCCCGATGGCCGACTGGCCGTGGCCGCCGCCGCTCCGCTGGAGGTGGCGCGCAAGATCGTGGAAGCCGCCGGTGGAGCGCTGCAGTCCGCCCCCGATGGCTCGTTCATCGCGCGGCCCCTGTTCCCCATCTCCGTGCCTGGCTGGAACGCGGCTATGCCCGATTACACTTTAGCCGACGACACTCACAACATATCCGCCAGGGAGTTGTATCGCCATGCCGAACTGGTCAACCAGGTGACTATCCGCGACACCGGCTCCGGCGCCACGCAGGACATGACAGAGTACGTGGCCGATGAAACCGACCCGCTGAAGGGGACGCTGTATGTCATCCCCCGCCCCTGGCGCCCCATCGCCGTGGCGCACACCGGCCATGCCGCAGTGGGGCTGGTTCCTTTGGGTGTGAAGCTACTACAAAAGAAAGAGCTGGTGGAGTTTACGGAAGGGAGGGCCTCTGTGGGGCGGCCGGTCTATTCCGTGGATAACACGCAATGGCAATACGCCGACCTGGGCGCCGTGGAGGCCGCCGGGACAGAGCTGGCCAGCGCACAGGCGGCATACAGCCTGGCGTGGATCACATACAGTTGCCGCTGCCACGTCTTCGCCGTCGGCGACACTATCCCCGAAACCATACAGTTTTTGGTCATGGAGAAATGAGAATAATATGAGCAACGCGGTCACAACCACAGTCCAGATCACCTTCGGCTTGGGCGATAAAAGCCGGGCGCACTTGAGCGCCGAGGTGGATAAACGCCCCAACGGGCTCAACAAAGGAAACACCAGCTTTGTCGGTGGCGAGCCGGTGTATGTGCTGGTCTACAAGTCCAACTCCGTAAACATCACCGCCACCGAAGTATCCGCCGGGACGATCCATTTCGCCGAGCGGCAGCTGGTGGATGTGGAGGACGTAATAACCTTCGCCAACAAACGGGAAGCCCGCCTCCCCCGTCCCGCCTCCGCCCCGCTGAGCGTCACCTGGTTCGGCCAGAGCCTGGGGGGCCTGACAGTGGGGGAAGATGGCGTGTCGGTCATCGCGTCGACTGAAGGCGTGGCCGTGGCCAGGGTGCGGTATAAGGCGTATGCAAACGCGTATCGCATATCCACCCCCACGGCGCTGAATGGTGAGAAAAACTACAGCCTGCTCTTCTTTGTGGCGGGAGTGGCGAAATGAAAAAGGAGATGGACATGGACAAGCCAACTGAAGATGAACTGACCAGGGCCGCGAATCGAGCGGTCAAATATTCCGAGCTTGTGTTCGATGACCTACGCGCTGGCGTTCCAGTCAAGGAAATTATCCTGGCGATGTGGATCGCCGCCGGAGCCGTGGGAATCCCGAACCATATGCGCCCACCAGCGGGGGGGAACAAAGGATGATAATCACAGTCCAGCGCCATAGCGCGGATCGCCCAGCGCCCGATATTGTGGAGCCGTTGCTTAACGACATCCGCGCCGCCATAGAGCGGGGCCGGGCGGAGCTCGATTCTGGCGAGCCACTGCAAGTGGTGCGGATCACGGCGCTGTATGTGGCTGGCGCGCAGCCGGGTGATCTGGTGGAAGTGGCGGACATGTATCAGGGAGGGCCTTATCGCGGCAAGGTGACAAGCGTGGCTCACACAGCCGCCGATGGGAAACTGCTCACCGAACTGGAGCTGGTGAGGGTGTGATGACGACATGCCGGGGAGAGGCGCCGCATGGCGTGGTGGTGGCGGTGGAAAGCGGCGTGGCGAAGGTGGCCACCCGTCGAGGCTTGATGGAGTATCCAGCGCCCGACGGCCTCCGCGCCGGGGATCAGGTAACTATCACAACCGAAGGCGGCATAAAGAAAACACCAGCGAATCTATATTGGGCCTGAATCTGACTTACGCGCCGTTAATTATATTCTCTAGCACTGCAAAATCACCGGTTCGGTTGAACCGCTCCAGCTCCCGTGTCATCGCCTCCTCTCCTTTCCTGACAAAAGAGCCCCCTTCGCAGGCCAGCCCTTCGTCAGACAACCCAAGGTATATGGACACACCCTTGCCTTTGGCGTGGAAGGCGGCGCGGGCCAGGTCCCGAAGTCTGGGCGGGGAGAATTCTCCCTTGTCGAAGCTGCGCTCCAGGGCTGTGCCACGGGCAACGTATGTGGGGTTCAAATGCATATTGATGGGAAGGCCCATCGAGGCGCCGACGACGCCCAGGTAATCGATGGCTGCATGGATATCGCCCACCGCTTCCTCGTCGGTAAGGCCGGGTGTGGGTTTCAGCATGAAGTAGCATTTGAGGGCGAACCTATGCTCCGCCAGAAGGGCCGCCGTTTTCTCGAACACTTTCAGGCTTAGCCCTTTCTTGAACATGTCGTTGCGAATACGTTCGTCGAATGCCTCGAATCCAATGGCAATCTCCAGGTTAGTGTGACAGGCGCCTTCTTTCAGTGCGCGGGCTAAAAATTCCAACTCCGGAATGTCCACATACTCCGGCCTGGTCTCCAGCGAGAGGACGGAAAGATTCGGCAAGGACTGGTTCAGCCGGGCCACCAGGTACATAAGGGCGGTGGAGGAGAAGGTGGCCTCGTCCAGCACAGAGCCGTTGTTGCTTACGATCACCTTGCGCAGCTCTGCGCGGCTGGCCGCCACCTCCGGCATGGAGATTATATGATCCACCTGGGCCATCAGCGATTCGAAGTCGACATGGCGTTCCGACATCAGCGACGGTAGGTTGCACCCAATGCAGCGGGACCATCGGCACGCCTGGGAGTAAAAGACGATGAAAAGCGCCTTGCCTTCCTGCGTATCCTGGAACCATACGTCCGCCGGTTTGTTATGGTCGTGCCCCTCGTCGAAGGAGTAATTCTTGTCGTCCATACGATTATCCTTGATGTCTAGGCACATTCTTGAAAATAAAAATCAATCCCATGTTACCACCATAACTACGGCGGCAAAAAAGCTATGGAGATTTACTTGCAATGAGTATTATTATTCTTTACAAACACTGAAGTATATTCACACAACAATCAAGGAGGGTCAAATGAAAAGAATCATTCTCATTTTTGCGTTATTTGTTATTGCCAGCGCTTCACTTGCAATAGCGCAAAATCCGAATCCCTATCCAGTTCCGGTGGACAATGAATTATTTGTAAAGGACTCTAGATGTCCCAATGGAAAACAGAATGCACTGTAACCTGCCCACCCCGGTATATAATTGTTGGAGGTGGCTGTCGTCTGGATGGAAGTGTCATCTATCAATCGTATCCTTACACCAGCG
>JAOUNV010000373.1 GCA_029880775.1 Nitrospinota bacterium
TCATGTTCGCCACGGACGCGGCCACAGGCAGAGCCCAGCTAAACCCCACGAAGACAGAATACCAGATAGCATTAAAGATATTCACCGACACGCTGCAGGCGATGAAAAATGGCGGAGATTATCCAGCCAACCTGGATATTACCGCTTTCAAGAAAGCAAAAGGGATCAGGGACAAGACTGCGCAAGAGAAGATAGTGGAGATTGAGGCCCAATTGGCATCGTTTAAGAGAGTGGCCGACATATTGATGACTTCCGATGACGAAAACAAGGTTCGAAAGGCCAACGTGTTGGTCGGAGCAGAGGCCAACACCCTTCGCAAATTATCTGATGATCTGGTGACCATATACACGACCATAGCTAACCGGGATCAGGCGACCATCAAGACTTCCGCCTGGGCAGCGGGGATTATGATCTCAATAGTATCGTTGGCTATGAGCATATTCGTGTTGTATCGGATATTGAGGCCGATTGAAGGAGTCTCTACGGCGTTGCGGGATATCGCCGAGGGAGAAGGCGATCTCACCCGTCGGCTTCGCGAAAGGTCGAAGGACGAGATTGGCGAACTATCGCACTGGTTCAACGTCTTTGTGGAGAACATGGCCAGGCTCATCAAGGAAATCTCCGGCAATTCGATGTCGCTGGGGTCCTCGTCCGGGGCGATGTCGGAAGTGTCCAGCTCTCTGGCCACCGGCGCGGAGCAGATGACAGCCCAGGCAAATGCGGTGGCCGGAGCCACGGAGCAGATGTCCGCCAACATAGTTACCGTGGCCTCCGCAGTGGAAGAGATGAGCGTGAACGTGGCCTCCGTCTCCAGCGGGGCGGAGCAGATGTCCGCCAGCATGAGAGGCGTTTCAGGCTCCGTGGATGGTATGAGCCTCTCCATAAAGCAGATTAATGAGAACGCCAAGGAAGCTTCCGGTGTGGCCAGGCAGGTGCTGGAGCGCTCCCGAATGGCGGAAAACGCCATGAAGTCGCTGGGCGATGCGGCCAGCGAGATCGGCAAGGTGACCGAGGTTATTAAGCGGATCGCCGAGCAGACGAACCTTTTGGCGCTTAACGCCACTATCGAAGCGGCTTCGGCCGGGGCCGCAGGGAAGGGATTCGCCGTGGTGGCCAACGAGATAAAGCAACTGGCCAACCAGAGCGCCGGGGCGGCGGAGGATATCGCCAACAGGATAGAGGGAGTGCAGTACAACACGGGACAGGCGGTCAGCGTGATGGGGGAGGTGCTCTCCACCATTAGTTTGATCAACGATTCCGTAGACCTGATCACCACTTCCGTGGAGAAGCAGAGCAAGTCCGCCCAGGAGATAGCCGGGGCCGTGAACCAGGCGGCCCGCGGGGCCGATGACATGGCTTCGTCCATAGCTGATGTGGCCAAGGGGGCCAATGAGGTTTCCCAAAGCATTGGCGAAGCCGCCAAGGGTTCCCATGAGGTGTCTTCAAACATCCATGGCGTGAGCCAGGCCGCCGGAGACACCAACATGAACGCGTCCAAAGTGAGCGCCTCCTCTGGTGAGATAGACAGGATTGCCGCGGAACTGGGGCGGCTGGTGGGGCGGTTCAAGGTATAAATGAAAGTATTCGCGCATCCGCGCACACGAGGAAACAACCATCCCCCTTTATAGGGAGAGCGTTGTCGATAGATTGAAAAGTGTTAACAAGATCGCTTGAGAATTGGGATCGTATGGGAGTATTGCGCGCTGGCGGGGTATAAGGAACCCTGGGCTGGGCGTGTAGATTGATTAGGAGAGGAAAATGTTTAAGACAATTCAGGTAAAAGTATTATCAATGCTGTTTTTGGTCTTCGCCGTGGCGATGGTGATGGCGTTCCAGTTGGTGGTTGGAGCCAACGCGGAAAGGGCCGAAGCTGAGCGGATGGAGGTGATCAACGAGATCTCAGGCCATTTGAACAGCGCAGCGGCCTTCCAGGCTATAGAGCGTGGTGTCGGGGCCACCATTCTGGGTAGCGACAATCCATCGGGCGCGTTGCTGGAAAAATTCAAGGGCCTGGGCGCCCAGGGGGACGAGCAGGTGCGTCTGGCGCTAGAGCATTTCGACGAGTTGTTCGCCATATCTGACGAAAAAGACCTGAAGAGCAGATATAACCAGTGGCAGGCGACTTACAAGCGGTTGATCGATTCCCGACACCGGGTGACATCCAAGAGCATATCGGATGCGGAATGGATAAAGGTAACCTCGACCAACATCGCAGCAGAGATCCTGGCGCGGAACATCTCTTTCGCTCCGGTGAACCACAAGGAACTGGTCCGATATTACAACACTGTGACCCGGGCCAACGTGGCCACCCTGGCCGAATACGCCGGCAGGGAGAGGGCCATCCTGGGCGGCCATGTGGCGGCTGGCACACCGGTGGGTAAAGATAGGATGGAGACCTTGAGCAGGTATCGGGCGTTGGTGGATCAGGCCACGGAGGTGATCCTGTCTATCAAGGGGTTGGAGTCCACACCCAGCGAGGTCAACGACTCGATCACCGTTTTCGAGCGAGTATTTCTGGAGTCCTACCAGCGGATCCGCGAGCGGGTGTACCAGTCCAGCGCGGAAGGGAAGCCGTACCACCTTTCTGGCGGCCAGTGGATCGACGAAGCGACAAAAGGAATCAATTCGGCTTTGGAAATATCCAACGTGCTCGGCGGGATCGCCCGGGAAAACGTGCTGGAAGTACAGTCGAATGCGAACAGGAGCATGATCGTCTCCGGTGTCCTCTTATCCGTGGCGTTTGGTGTGTTCGCTTTTTCAATATTTTACGTGAGGAGCTTTGTTACCAGGCCACTTCGTTTCGTTGTGCAAAGGCTGCAGGATATATCCGAAGGGGAGGGGGACCTGACCCGGCGGATAGAGGCTCATAGCGAGGACGAGCTAGGTGAGCTGGCCTTCTGGTTTAATAATTTCGTAGAGAAGATACAATCGATGGTTATGGAGATATCGGGCAACTCCAAAGCGCTTGCGTCGTCGTCGGAGGAAATGGCGACAGTCTCCAACCATCTGGCCAGTGGGTCTGAGGAGATGAAC
>JAOUNV010000374.1 GCA_029880775.1 Nitrospinota bacterium
AAAGCCACCGAAGCCGAATCCCCCGCCAGACAGCTCCACATGGTCGCGGGTCACCTCACACGCGGAGTGGACCAGCACAGGCCGACCACAAAGCCAAGACTCCATGATCACCAGCGAAAAGCTCTCCATTAGAGATGGCTGGCACAGCATGGTGGCCGCCGCCATGGCGTCTCGCTTGTCTTGCAACGGGACATATCCCAGGTCCATCACATGGCTTTCGATCTCCTCCGGGATATCCACACCCGCCGGCCCCATCGACACAAGCTTGAGCGGCGAGCCGGGGCGCAGCTTCCTGTAACGGCGGAAATACTCCACCAGCAGGGGTGTGTTTTTTGTATGGTCGCGTCTGCCCGCATAGAGAATAAACGGTGTCTCCCCCAGGCCGTATTTGGCGCGGAACCTGGGGCCATCGGCGCCCTCCATCTCGTCCACCCCCTCCCCCATCAGGATCGGCTCTGTGAGCTTTAATCCATCATACAGGCGCATCGCCAGCCGCATCTCCGCCGGGGAGTTGAACAGGGCGCCATTCACCTTGGCGAAAGCGCGACGGGTCATCCGCATATCGGCGTAGCCCTCGTCGTGGAGGCAGGGGATCATGAAGCTTCTCTCCGGGGCGATGTTCACGCCGTGCAGCGTCAGCCCGAAAAGATATGGCATGAAGAAATACGCGTATTGGCGTTTGTTCTCGCCGATGTAGTGGTACATGGCGTCGGAGTTCACCGCGTTGTTGGCGTAGTCCAGCTCCTCGGCGATGGTCACCGGTTCCCGGGCCATCAGCTTCTGGTTCACGTTGTTCAACACCTCCCCGTTTACGGGGCGCACCTGAAACCGGCGCACAGCCACGCCATTGACCTGGTCCAGCCCGGCGTCGTGATGGTTATGGCTCCAGTCGGACATAAAGTCCTTTATACATGTGGTGATGATCTCCACCTCCACACCCCGGCGCGCCAGGTTCTCCGCCAGCATGCGGCACTGGGTCTCTGCGCCTCCGCCGATGGCGGCGCCGTAGAAAGGGATCACAAAAGCAGGCTTCAATTCCCCTCCCTCCTGTTTCCCTCTTCGGGCGCGCCGTTGATGGCCCATTTGCTGGAGAGGCGGTACACTCCCACGTCGTCTATTCCGGAGCGGACGTGGAACTCATACATCTGGTCGTGATAGTCGTATGGATGGCCATCCTTGGCGTGGACCGCCACGGAGAATGTGTAGCTGCCATCCACCAGGCCAATCCGGTCGATATCTATCGATACGGAGCCCTCCCCTTCAATCGAGGGCAGGTCTATCCCCTCTATATGGGTGTTCGTCCCATAGCACAGAGTGCCATCCTTTTTGTATATCGCAATGCCGAACACCGGGTCGGCCAACGGTATGGCGGCGGTGTACTCCAGGCGTAGGGCCATGGCGTCCTCGGGGCGGAATACCCTCCTCTCCTCGCCGGAGCCGTCCTTGATGGAGACACTGGTGATGAACGCCTCTTTAGAGCCCCACCGGCTGGCCGTGGCGGAATCATTTAAGTCCTCCTTGGCGCCATTTTCCAGCATGGCCTTGTTTTCCAGCTTGGCCATGGAGGTCAGGTATTCATCGATCACCCGCTTTGGCTGGTCGATAAGCTTCACCCGGCCCGCCTCCAGCCACACGGCCTGGTCGCAAAGCTCCGACACATCAGCCAGGTCGTGAGTCACCAGCACGATGGTCTTCCCCGCTTTTCTGAAGCCGGTGATCTTGTCCTTGCACTTGAAGGTAAATCCGCTGTCCCCCACCGCCAGCACCTCGTCCACCAGCAGGATGTCCGGCTCTGAATGGATGGCCACGGAAAAGCCGAGCCGCATGAACATCCCGGAGGAATATGTGCGCACCGGATCGTCGATGAATTCCTCCAGCTCGGCGAACGCCACGATCTGGTCGAATTTTTCCTGGATCTCTTTTTTGCCCATCCCCAGGATCGACGCGTTGATGAATATGTTCTCCCTGCCGCTAAAATCGGGATGAAACCCGGCGCCCAGCTCAATCAGCGCGGAGACCCGTCCTTGCATGGTCATCGCGCCTGCGTCCACCTTGTAGATCCCCGCCATTAGTTTGAG
This sequence comes from Nitrospinota bacterium, assembly GCA_029880775.1. Classification (GTDB taxonomy): domain Bacteria; phylum Nitrospinota_A; class UBA7883; order UBA7883; family UBA7883; genus JAOUMU01. The sequence continues at coordinate 2,079 of JAOUNV010000374.1, forward strand.
CAGTGTGGATTTGCCGGAGCCGTTGCGCCCGATGATGCCCCATGTCTGCCCGGCGGGAATATCGAAGCTCACATCGCGCAGGGCCTCGAAGGTCTTCTCTCTGGAGGAGCCCCCCATGCTCTTGAGCGCCCCGACCAGGGCGGACTTCAGCGTGGTGTATCCACCGCCACCCACCTTCACCCGGCGGAACCTTTTGTCCACGCCGTCGATTTTTATCGCTATGTTCGTCATCTTGACCGTTATATATCCGTTCCCGGGATTATAGCGCCGGGATGGTTCGCTACGCCCATGCCGGACCTGCGCAGAAACCATGAATTTGTTGAATCAGCTATTCTAGTTTATCCGAGCCATAATTGGAATGGCCGAGGGCCAGGATCTGATTCTGACGCCGATTTATAGTTTCCTGGTGGTAATTTATGTCACTGAGGCGCCACAAGCCTCAGTGACTCCATGGTGTGAGCCTGGGGCCCCCCGGCGCCCGTGCTATCTTACTGCGTCTCTTCGTAGTTCACCCGCAAAGGCTCGATTGATTTGGCCAGCCCGGTTCCATCGTCCACTTCCATCACCACGCCGTTGAACTGGCCGGGGCCCATCGCCTCGCTGAATCTTTCCGGCAGCTTCATCAGAAAGCGCTTCATTATGATCTCCGGCCGCACACCTATGATTGAGTGGGATGGGCCGGTCATCCCCAGATCGCTTATATACGCCGAGCCCCGAGGCAATATTTTCGCATCGGCGGTCTGCACATGGGTGTGGGTGCCCATGATGGCGGAGACGCGCCCGTCTAGGAGGAATCCCATGGCGATTTTTTCGCTGGTGGCCTCTGCGTGCATGTCCACCAGGATCACTTTCGTCTGGGAGTTCACCTTCTCCAGCTCCTCCTCCGCCTGGGCGAAGGGGCAGTTCAGGGCGTCCATGAACACGCGCCCCTGCAAGTTAATCACCCCCACAGGC
>JAOUNV010000375.1 GCA_029880775.1 Nitrospinota bacterium
TGGAGCTTTATCGCCTTGCCTTCCACCAGCACCGGCATGAAGGCCTGGATGCCGAGCCTGTGCAAGGTCGGGGCGCGGTTCAGCAGCACGGGGTGGTCCGCCACCACTTCTTCCAGCACTTCCCAGACTTCCGGCAATTCCTGCTCCACCAGTTTTTTGGCGCTTTTAATGGTGGAGGCGTAGCCTTTCTGTTCCAGCTTATGGAAAATGAACGGTTTGAACATTTCCACTGCCATTTTCTTTGGCAGGCCGCATTCATGGAACTTAAGCTCCGGGCCGACAACGATAACCGACCTGCCGGAATAGTCCACCCTCTTGCCAAGGAGGTTTTGGCGGAAACGGCCCTGCTTGCCTTTAAGCATGTCTGAAAGGGATTTTAGCGGCCTTTTGTTCGGCCCTTTTAAGGTCCTGCCCCTGCGGCCGTTGTCGAACAGGGCGGCCACTGCCTCTTGGAGCATCCTTTTTTCATTTCGGATGATGATGTCCGGCGCTCGAAGCTCCTGGATTCTTTTCAGCCGGTTGTTTCTGTTGATAACCCTCCTGTAAAGGTCGTTAAGGTCGCTTGTGGCAAACCTTCCTCCATCCAGGGGCACAAGAGGCCTTAGTTCCGGCGGGATCACCGGGACAGTTTTCAGGATCATCCATTCAGGCTTGTTCCCAGATTTGCGGAAAGACTCCACCACCTTCAGCCTTTTGGCCAGTTTGCGCTGGGTCTGCTGGCTTGTGGTTTCCTTCAAGGCCTCCCTGAGGTCCTCGGCCAGGTCGTCCATATCGATGCTTTTGATCAGGCTGTCGATCGCCTCGCTCCCGATGCCTGCCTTGAAGGCGGTTTCCCCGTGTTCCTCCAGCGCCTGGCGGTAACCATCATCAGTCAGAAGCTGTTTGTATTTAAGCCCTGTCTGGCCTGGGTCTATGACGATATAGCTTTCAAAATAGATGATTTTCTCAAGCTCCCGCAGGGTCAGGTCCAAAAAGTTGCCTATTCTGCTGGGGAGGCCTTTGAAGAACCATATATGTGCCACGGGGCTGGCAAGCTCAATATGGCCCATCCTTTCGCGGCGAACCTTGGAGAGAGTGACCTCCACCCCGCATTTCTCGCAAACCACCCCTTTGTGCTTCATGCGTTTGTATTTGCCGCAGATGCACTCCCAATCCTTCACCGGGCCGAAGATCTTGGCGCAGAAAAGCCCGTCCCTTTCCGGCTTGAAAGTTCTATAGTTTATCGTCTCGGGTTTTTTCACTTCCCCGAACGACCAGGACCGGATCTTCTCCGGCGAGGCAAGCTTTATCCGTATTGCGTTGAAAACTATGGGGTCTTTCGGTTTCTCTATAAACGAGCTTGCGTATGTATCCAATGGCCTATCTCCATTTTATATTTTGTGAATAGTGGCGCCATGTCCTTTTCATCCAATTCACCTTATTTGTCGGTCTGCAGAAGCTCTACATCAAGAGCAAGAGCCTGCAACTCCTTTACAAGGACGTTGAAGGATTCGGGAACTCCGGGATGCAGCGTATGGTCCCCTTTGACAATAGACTCATAGATACGTTTGCGTCCTTCCACATCGTCGGATTTCACCGTGAGCATTTCCTGCAGGGTGAAAGCGGCGCCGTAAGCCTCCAGCGCCCACACCTCCATCTCGCCAAGCCTTTGTCCGCCGAACTGGGCCTTTCCGCCCAGAGGCTGCTGGGTTACCAAAGAGTATGGGCCGGTGGAGCGGGCGTGGATCTTGTCATCCACAAGGTGGTGCAGCTTCATCATGTATATGTAGCCCACCAAAACCTTCTGATCGAACCTCTCGCCAGATTTTCCGTCGAAAAGGCCGATCTTGCCGTTTGCAGGGTAGCCCGCCTCCTCAAGCTTGCTCCTGATATCATCCTCCCTGGCGCCGTCAAAAACCGGAGTCTTCATATGTTCGCCCAGAAGGTAAGCCGCCATCCCGAGGTTTGTCTCCATTATCTGGCCCACGTTCATACGGGAGGGAACGCCCAACGGGTTCAGGATTATGTCGATCGGGGTGCCATCGTCCATGTATGGCATATCCTCCTCAGGCACGATGACTGAAACCACGCCCTTGTTCCCGTGGCGCCCGGCCATCTTGTCGCCCACTTGTAATTTGCGTTTGATGGCGATATACACCTTCACCATCTTTATGACACCCGGTGCAAGCTCGTCGCCGGCGGCGAATTTCTCTATCCGGTCCTCATATTCGGACCTGATCTCGTCCGCCTGCTCTTGGCAATCCTCGGTGACCTTGGTCACCTTTTCCATGATTTCCTCGGAGTCTCCCTCGAGGGAGAGAAGATCCTTACCGGAAAGTTGGGCCAGGATTTCAGGAGTCAACTTATCGCCGGTGGCCACAACAGGCTCTTTGCCTTTGCCCACGGACTTTATTGATTTCATGCCGCTCATCAGGCTGCGAATCTTGGAGTCACGCTCCTGCTCGATGATCGAGGTCTTCGAGCGCATGTCCTTTTCAAGTTTTTCACGCTCAGCGGTTTCGATCTCGATGCTTCTTGCGTCTTTCTCCGATCCTCTGCGGGAGAAAACCTTGACGTTGATGACAGTCCCCTCGTTGCCGGGCGGCACGGTAAGCGAAGTGTCTCTCACATCGCCAGCCTTCTCTCCGAAGATGGCCTTTAAAAGCTTCTCCTCAGGCGAAAGGAGGGTTTCCCCCTTGGGGGTGACCTTACCGACGAGGATATCGCCAGTTTTCACCTTGGCGCCTATCCTTATGATTCCGGATTCATCCAGGTTCCTCAAAGTCTCCTCGGAGACGTTCGGGATATCCCGGGTGATTTCCTCCTTGCCCTGGCGGGTATCCCTGGCCTCCACCTCGAACTCTTCGATATGGATGGATGTGTACACATCCTCCTTCAAAAGCTTCTCGGAGACTATGATAGCGTCCTCGAAGTTGTATCCGTTCCACGGCATGAACGCCACCAGGACGTTCCTGCCCAGGGCCAACTCCCCCTTGTCCGTGGCCTGGCCATCGGCGATAACGTCGCCGGGCTTAACTTTCTGGCCCAGGT
>JAOUNV010000376.1 GCA_029880775.1 Nitrospinota bacterium
AAATTCCCCTTCGCCTATTCCAGGGTGAACTTCATCGTGATCTCCACTTTCATGGATGAGGCGCCAGTGTCCGGCGGTGGAGGCAGGGGGGAGGATTTCAACACGGCTTCCTTTGCCGCCCGGTTCAAAATGCTGGTTTGCCCAGAAACCTGAAGCAGTTCCACTACCCCGTCCGCTCTCACGTTAAACCCGATTCGCACCGCATCCTGGATACCTCTTCTCCTTGCGGCCATGGGGTAATACTTCATTCTCTCAATTTTCTTCATTATGTCAGAGAAGTACTTCTCTCGCGCTCGGCGAGCCCACTCCTCCTGGCGAGCTAACTCTTCCTCCATATCCTGGTCTTGTCGTGGATCAAGCGCCGCCACCTGGCTAGGCTGAGGTGGGATAATCTCAGGCTCTGGCGGCTCGGGCGGAGTTTCCCGCTTCTCCACCTGCCTTGGCTCAGGCCTCGGTTTTGGTTTCAGCTTGGGGGGCGGCGGTGGTTTGGGAGCAGGAGTTTCCACTTTCGCCTCCACTGGTGGTGGAGTTTTCCTGAATTGCAAATGAGCGATTACCCGATTCTTATCCGCGCGGCCCGATGGTTTAATTGTTGTGTCAGACATGGCGTACACCGCACCAATGTGAAGAAGGATGGAAACCGCCAATGCGGCGGCGCCAACCTGGGACCGTTTTTTCCTCATGGCTTTTGTGTGACTATATCCATGGAGTCGGCCCCGGCTTTTTTGGCGGCGTCCATCACCAGCACCGCCTTGCCCATCATCGCAGCCTTGTCACCATGGAGGACCACCATTTTTTTCTTCAGCCCCTTGAGCCCCATGCTGATCCTGCTTTCCAGCAAGCTCTCCTCCACCACAGAGCCGTCCATAAATATTCTTCCGTCAGGATCAAGGGTGATGGCGACGACTTCGTTGTTCTCCATGGCCACAGAGCTTTCCGCCGATGGCAGATCCACGTTTATACTTTCGTTTTTGACAAAATGAGCGGTGAGCAGAAAGAACACAAGCAATAGCAGGACGATGTCTATCATGGGTGTAAGATTGGGAAGGTGAGATACTCTCTTGACCCCCTTAAACTCCATCCCTCACCTCCTCAGTGTGAGGTTTTATTTCCTCGATATCCCGTGATGAAGGATTGGCGTGGTCTAGATTTTCCAGAACAATGGAGCCGACCCGCCGCATTATATGCGCTCTACTGTCCACCTTCCCTTCCAGCAGGTGAAGCAGAAAAAGAGTTGGGATACCCACTGCCAGGCCCACTCCGGTGGTGAGCATCGCTTCCCAGATTCCACCCGCCAAGGCCTGGGCGTCCACCCTCCCCCCGGCCTGCTCTATGACCATAAAGGCCTTAATCATCCCGGTGATTGTGCCGAACAGCCCCAGCAGAGGCGCCGTGTTGCCAAGAAACGCCATGGTCCTAAGGCCCCACTCCATCCGTACCAGCTCATCCGATCCCACCCGGGAGGCCACGCGGACCAGGTCCTTTGTCCCCCCGGACGCGGAGGATATCATCTGTCTGGCAATGGCGGCTTCAGGTCCTTTCACCGAGGCCAGGCTTCTGGTTTCCATCTCCTTTGCTGCGGTGGCGGCCAGCAGGTCAATTTCAGGATTAGTTCGCCCCATCAGCGCGAAGTGGATATATCTGTCCAGAACTATGGCAAGAGCGCCCACCGAATATAGGGCAAGGATCCAGACAACTATCCCACCTTTGTCAAAAACATCGTATATGTCCATATTCTCTTTAATCAGACTCAGGTCTATATTTGAATGGTTTGTAGGTTATTCATGAGAAGTCTCGCGCGATCACTCGCCGGGCTCTTACTATCCTTACCAAGCCTGTGAAGCAGAGGATAATCGCCACCACGCTGACAGCGTCGTTGACCCATATCCATTGGGGGTGAATGAGAAGTCCGCTGTGCAGTCCCTCAATGAGGGTAAACAGGGGGGGATTATCAAATTCAGGAAAATCAATAGAGGATGTCGTAAACACTCCTCCGATATCTCCGCTTTTCAAGGCGCCATGGGACAACAACCCCAGTTTCCCGTCAGCCAGGATACCGGCGCTGGTGGCCATATGTCCCGACCCTTTAACCGCAGCCCACTCCCCGTTATTTTCCCTGTAATAATTGGGGCATCCCATGCCGCCCAGGAACACACCGTTTTCCAATCTGGAAAGAGACCACGCAAAGCATGATGAAACGCCGGGAAGCTTTTCCAGGGCCCAACTCCCGCCGCGGTCGGTGGAAGTATAGAGGCCGCTTCTGGCGCCAATGCTTATTTTCTCCGGCTGGCCCGGATATCCCATCACACTGAATATCTCCCCATCCCATGAGTTGAGATCATAGACAGGCGGAAGATATTTCTTGTCCACCTGAATCTTTTTCATCATTTTCATCAGCGAGTCTGAATGGTCGATTACGATTCCGGTGAGCGAAAGGTATACGACAGGGATGATGGCGATGAGCCCCATGTATAGCCCATGGCTCCTGTGCAGAGCCTTCATGGTTCTGCGATGGACCATCCTGCTCTCGTGGCGCGCGCTCTTTTCCTTCCCTCTCCACACTCGGGGCGCCAGCCAGAAAGCGAACCCTGTGACGCAAAGAGCCAGAACTAAAACGCCCCCCACATCGTTTATCAGCACGGATCCGAACCCGGATACGATCCCCCTGCCGTAATGGAGGTCGCGCACAAACCGGGATAGACCGATCTTCCGGGCGGCTACGGAGGGGCCAGCGGGGGATAAACGCATGTTCCAAATGGCAAAAGTGTCTGTGTTCAAAATGTAAAGGCTGCTTCTTCCGGCAGCCACCACAATCTCAGCATCACTAGAGCCAGGAGCGATCGCGTTTATAAAATCCCCCGCCAGCGCATAGGGGGTGAACCATTCTCCGCCGTTCTTACTTATCCATATTCCATCATCGGTGGCGGCATAGAGCCGGTCCCAGCCATACCTGGCGTCCTTCATCACATCAAAAACCTGGGGCGATCCGTCTATTCCCTCGAAGCCGGCCT
>JAOUNV010000377.1 GCA_029880775.1 Nitrospinota bacterium
TTGGTAGCCCCAAGGGGAGTCGAACCCCTGTTACCGCCGTGAGAGGGCGGTGTCCTAGGCCACTAGACGATGGGGCCACAACCCGCGCCATGCTTCCATGGGCGAAACGAAGGACGATTCTATACCAAAACCGCCTTGCGAATCATTAAAAAAACGCTGATCCGCCTTCAGGCCAGCCAGACTCGCCCACGGCGCCCGGATCAGAGCAGAAACAGAACAGAGAGAAACGCTGTGATCGTCATGACGATGGCGTATGGCATGGCAAGAACGATCATCTTCATATAAGAGAGCCGGATAAGCTGGGACAGGGCGGATGTGAGCAGGAAGAGGAAAGCCGCCTGGCCGTTGGGGGTGGCTACGGATGGCAGGTTCGTCCCTGTGTTGATGGTCACGGCCACCAGTTCCAGTTGCTCACGGGAGATCAGCCCTTCCTTGTGCGCGGCCACCGCCTCGGTGATGTATATGGTGGCCACGAAGACATTGTCGCTGACGACGGACAATATCCCCGACGCCAGGAAAAAGGCGGATAGCTGGGATGTTCCCTCCTTGGTCATGGTCCACTCTATGACGGGAGCGAACAGATGGCTCTGGTGGATCACCGCCACGATGGCGAAGAACACCGTTAGCAAACATGTGAAAGGCAACGCCTCGGCAAAAGCGGCGCCAATGGAATGTTCGTCGTTCACTCCGTTGAGCGAGGTGAGCAATATGATCACAGCCAGGCCGATGAGCCCCACTTCGGCAATGTGGAAAGCCAGCGCCAGGATCAGAAACACTCCGCCCAGCGCCTGGGTCACAAGCTTGGCCCGGCTGTTGTCGTCCTGCTTTGCGGCTTCTTTTTCCGCATAGTCGCGCAGCACTTCACGCACTCCGTCCGGCAGTTGGTATCCATAGCCCACTATTTTGAACTTCTCCACCAACACGCAGGTGAGAAGCCCCATGATAAGAGTGGGCATGGTGACGGGTGTCATCACCCAGAAGAACTCGCCGAAATTCCAATCCATTTTCGAGGCGATCAACAGGTTCTGCGGTTCCCCCACCAGGGTGCAGGCGCCACCCAGGGCGGTGCCCACGGCGGCATGCATCATGATATTGCGCAAAAAGCCTCGGAAGTTCTCCAGGTCCTCGTGGAACCGCTTTTCAAAAGCCTCCTTATCAGCCAGGTTCTCCCCCATTTGTCCTATCTTTGTGGAGACGAAATTCGTGTACACGGAATAAAACCCGGTGGCGGCTGTGATAACCACCGCCGTGACGGTCAGCGCGTCCAGGAACGCGGAGAGGAGCCCGCCGGCAAAGCAGAATAGAAACGATAGCCATATCTTGGAGTGGACCCGCACCAACAGGTTTGAGAATATATACAACAACAGGTCGCGCATGAAGTAAATGGACGCGACCATGAACATCAGCAGCAGGATGACGGGAAAATTCACCACCATCTCCTCGAACACATTCTCCGGGGTGGCCATGCCCAGCGCCACGGCTTCTATCGCCAGCAGGCCGCCGGGCAACAGGGGATAGCAGGAGAGCGCCATCGCCAGGGTGAAGATAAACTCCAGCACCAGAATCCACCCGGCGATGAACGGCCCGACAGTGAATAACAGGATCGGGTTTATCACCAGAAAGGTGATGACAAGGGCCTTGTACCACCTGGGGGTGTGCCCCATGAAATTGTCAAAATAAACTGACTTCATCTGTTACCTATAAAGGATTATGTCGAAAAGAAAAGGATCGTCCGGCTTGGCGCCGATCCGTTTGAGCTACCATGTTACCGAAGGCGCCCGCCCATGGCAACATTATCCGGCCATCCCACTCACAGGAAAAACCGAAGGGAGAGGTAGGCCGTTAGCGACATCACAACAGTATAGGGGAGCGCCAATATCAGCATCCGCACATAGGAGAGCCGGATAAGCTGGGAGAGGGCGGATGTGAGCAGGAACAAAAACGCAGCCTGACCATTGGGGGTGGCCACGCTGGGGATGTTGGTGCCGGTGTTTATGGCCACCGCCACCAGCTCCAGTTGCTCCCTGGTGAGCAGCCCTTCCTGGTGGGCCTGATACGCCTCGGTGATGTATATTGTGGCCACAAAGACATTGTCGCTGACCGACGAGAGTATCCCCGAAGCCAGAAAGAACGCCTCCAGCTGAGCGCTCCCCTGCTTGCTCATGGTCCAGTGGACGATGGGGGCGAATAATCCCTGGTGGTGGATCACCGCCACGATGGCGAAGAAAACGGTGAGCAAGCATGTGAAAGGCAACGCTTCGGAAAAAGCCCGACCGATGGAGTGCTCGTCGTTGATTCCGTTAAGCGATGTGAGCAAGATGATGACCGCCAGCCCGATAAGCCCCACCTCTGCGATGTGGAAAGCCAGTGCGAATATCAGAAACACTCCGGCCAGCGCCTGGACCAGCAGCTTGCCCCGGCTTCCCGCGTCCTGCTTGGCGTTTTCCTTTTCGGCGTAGTCGCGCAGCACTTCGCGTACTCCGTCCGGCAGTTGATATCCATAGCCCACTATTTTGAACTTCTCCACCAGCACACAGGTGAGCAGGCCGGCCACCAGTGTGGGCATGGTGATCGGTGTCATCCGCCAGAAGAATTCGCCGAAATGCCAATTTAACTTCGCGCCGATCAGCAGGTTTTGCGGCTCTCCCACAATGGTGCACACCCCGCCCAAGGCTGTGCCCACGACGGCGTGCATCATGATGTTGCGCAAAAAGCCTCGGAAGTTCTCCAGGTCCAGGTGATACTGATTTTCGAACGTCTCCTTTTCCGCCTGGCTGTCTCGCAGCTTTTCTATCATGCCGGAGGCGAATTTCGTGTACACGGAATAGAACCCGGTGGCGGCTGTGATAACCACCGCCGTGACGGTCAGCGCGTCCAGGAACGCGGAGAGGAACCCACCGGCGAAACAGAACAAAAACGAGAGCCATATCTTGGAGTGGACCCGCACCAGCAGGCTGGAAAATATATACAGCAACAGGTCGCGCATGAAATAGATGGAAGCGACC
>JAOUNV010000378.1 GCA_029880775.1 Nitrospinota bacterium
TCACGTTGGCCGGTTTTATATCCTGATGCACCAGGCCGCGCTCGTGGGAATAGTCCAGGCCCCATGCGAACTGGATCGCCACATCCAGCATCCCCCCAATATCCGAAAGCCTGCCATCTTTGATCCAGTCCTGCATGCTACCGCCGTCCACATACTCGGCGAAAACCCTGGGTATGCCCCCAAGCCGTCTGACGTAATAGCAGCTCACAGTGTTCGGATGCAGCCCCAGGTTCACCCAGGTCTCCGCCTCCTCCTCGAAAGTCTCCACCCCTCCCGCTTTTTCCAGCTCGGATGGCTTGGGGCTTTTTACGGCAAGGTCTATGTTCCAGTTGCGATGGAGCACCTTGTATACCTTGCCCATTCCGCCCTCGCCCAGTAGACCTGTCACCTCGTAAAGGTCCAAGATAACGTCGCCTGTCTCCCATTCACTGGCGATCTCGTCCTCGACTCTGTACGCGTCCGTGAGCATTTGGGTGGAAGCCCTCTCCGCCCCGGCTTCGGTTGTCTTTTCTGCGGCCAAGGTCTCCTGCGGTTCTTCCGCCGCCACAGTCTCTTGTGGGGCGGCGGCCACAGTCTCTTGCGGTTCGGCGGCCACGGTCTCTTGTGGGGCGGCGGCCACAGTCTCCATTGGCGCGCCGGGCGACACACTTTCCGGCTGTTCCTCGCTCACACCCTCCGGGTCTGTATCCACCATATCCATGTCCACCTCAGCGGGGACAGGTTCCTCTATAAACGATTTTCTACCTTCTCCTGCGTCGGGAAGGGACCCTATACCTTCGATGCCGACTCCTGTAATTGCCGGTTCCACCTCTTCCCTTTCTCCCATCGTGGCTGTAGCCCCACGCGCAGCCTCTTCCTCCTCGATTTCGCCGGCGCCTTCCGGAATATTGATCCCAGCTGCCGCTAATTCCTCATCGCTGGGAGGCTCCATCGGCTTGGTCTCCGCCGGATAGACTGGTCCAGGTTTCTCCGCGACAATAGCCACATCCTCTTCAGGTTCTCTCTCCTCTTCAACGGTGGATACTTCTTCCGCCGCAGCTTCCGCACCAACAGGTTCGAGAGCCTCTTCAGGCTCAACGGCCTCTACAGGCTCAACGGCCTCTACAGGCTTAACGGCCTCTACAGGCTTAACGGCCTCTTCAGGCTCAACAGGCTTGAAAACCTCATCGGGTTCAAAAACCTTGGCGGGCTCGAGAGCCTTGGCGGGCTCCTCGGGAACCTCCGTAGGCTCGGGAGCCTTGGCGGGCTCGGGAGCCTTGGCGGGCTCGGGAGCCTTGGCGGGCTCGAGAGCCTCGGCGGGCTCGAGAGCCTCGGCGGGCTCGAGAGCCTCGGCGGGCTCAAGAGCCTCAGTCTTACCGGCGGCGGCAACTTCCTCCTCAGGTTCTCTCTCCTCTTCAACGGTGGATACTTCTTCCGCCGCAGCTTCCGCACCAACGGGTTCAGGAGCCTCTTCAGGCTCAACGGCCTCTTCAGGCCCAACAGGCTTGAAAACCTCATCGGGTTCAAGAACCTTGGCAGGCTCCTCGGGAACCTCCGTAGGCTCGGGAGCCTTGGCGGGTTCAAGAACCTCGGCGGGCTCGAGAGCCTCGGCGGGCTCGGGAGCCTTGGCGGGCTCGAGAGCCTCGGCGGGCTCGGGAACCTTGGCGGGCTCGAGAGCCTCGGTCTTACCGGCGGCGGCAACTTCCTCCTCAGGTTCTTTCGTAGAGAAGATATGGTCCGTCACATCATCATCAGCAGCCAGGATTGGCTTCTGGGATCCGGATCCCAGATCGGCGAATTCCTTATCGGCAGCGGATGCCGCCAGTTCTATCTGGCTGTCAGTTAGAAATTGGGAATCGCTGAGTATTTTGTCCGTAATATCATTGTCGGCGGCCAGGATTGGTTCTGGCCGATTGGGCTCCTGCCCGGTGGGGATCTTAGCCACAGGTGGCGAAGCCACAGGTGGCGAAGCCACGGGTGGCGAAGCCACGGGTGGCTTGGAGCCTGGTGTCATAGGGACTGAGGTCTTCGGTTTCTGAGTTGATGGAACCAGAGGAGCTTTTGCGCCTTTTCCCTTTTTTCCTTGGGTAGCCTTTGAAGCAGTATCCTTCCCGGCCGTTGGCGGATTGGTATCCCATGATGGGGTGACGAAGTGGCGGCCTATAAGGGGCCTCTTTTTTATTTTTTCTTCCTCGGGGGGCGTTTCCTTCAAGTTGGCCAAGGCGGACAATGTGTCATCCTGGGAGATGATAGGTTCCATCGGCCCTGAATCCACCATCTCCGCCAAAGGAACACTGTCGTCCATTTCCTCTTCCGGAGGCGGCGTGCCGGGAATGTGGCTCTGCTGAAAGTCCGCCGGATCGGCAGCGCCAAGGATCGGCGCCGAGGGCTCCATTTCATCAAGCGGGACAATCCCGCCGGCAGCCAAATATTCCTTCTCCGGAGGCTGTTGTGGCTCATTGGACGCTTTTGCCGATGGAGGACTCGGTTTGGAAGGCGAAACGGGAATTTTGGGTGACTTTGGCTTTCGCGGCTTTGGTTGCGGATCCACAAGAGGGGTGATGGCCCGAGAGGCGCCGCCTTGTGCGGCGATAATGAACCGGACACCGCATTTTTTGCATCTGGCCTTGCGCCCCGCATGGCTGTCCGGCATGTTGCCATAGACAGTTTTACATCCGGGGCATGTGACGTTCATTCCCATCCTCTCTTACCAGCCATCTTTGCGCCCCTGGCTCCCTTTTCGCCGCCCAGGATTATCATGTAGTCTCAAGCCGCCAGTCGGCCAGGACTGCCGTTACATTATCCTTTCCACCTGCGGCGTTGGCCGCGTCCACCAGGTATCGGCACACGGTCTTGGGCGAAACGGTTTTTCGCAAATGATCGACGATCACTTTTTCAGTCAGCATGTTAGTCAAACCATCGGAGCATAAAAGCAGCCTGTCGCCGTTTTCCAGGTGTATCAGGGAGATGTCCGGTGGCACGTCGTCCTCCATGCCGATAAATCGAGTTATTTTCCCCCG
>JAOUNV010000379.1 GCA_029880775.1 Nitrospinota bacterium
GGCGATTCTCTCCACTCCCCCCTGAGGCATCACGCACCTTGGTCCGCCGACAATCTTCGGGGCGATGAATAACTTCACCCTGTCCACCAGCCCCAGCCGAACTAGCTCCCAAGCCAGCGCTCCGCCACTTTCCACCATCAGGCTCATCACGTTCATCCGGCCAAGTTGGGCCATCACCTGCGGCAGGTCCACCTTTTTTCCTTTACCAGCCGCCAACACTTGAACACCCAGCTTTTGCAGAGCGGTCGCCCTTTTGCCTGTGGCATTGGCGCCGACAGTGAACACCACTGTGGGGATGGCTCCCGCCCCTTGCGCCAGGTTCCCTTTCAGTGGCAGGCGTAACGCGCCATCCACCACCACCCGCAGTGGATTGCGCCTGGATCGCCCCACTCTGGTGGTCAGCTGCGGATCGTCCATTATCGCCGTATCCGCCCCCACCATCACCGCGTCCGACCTGCTCCTCATCTCATGGACCAGTTTTCTCGATTTCTCCGAGCTTATCCAGCGTGAATCTCCAGAGTGGGAAGCTATCTTTCCGTCCATGGTCATAGCGGTTTTTAGGGTGACAAAAGGCGCCCCACTGGATGAATGCTTGAAAAAGTCTTCGCAAAGCTCTTTGCATCGAACGCCGAGGATATCCTGACGAACCGTTATGCCAGCCCGCCTCATTTCTTCCATCCCACGCCTCCCCTTCTTGGGGGATTTGTCCCTGGCGCCGATCACCACTTCCTTAACGCCCGCCTCCACCAACGCGCGCGCGCAAGGCCCTGTCTGTCCTTGGTGGTTGCACGGCTCCAGCGTCACATAAGCTGTTGCGCCGCGAGCCTGGGCGCCCGCCGCTTTTAGCGCGAACATCTCCGCGTGAGGCCCCCCAGCCTTTTTATGCCATCCTTCCCCCACCACTTTGCCGTTTTTCACTATAACAGCGCCCACGGCCGGGTTTGGAGTCGTTCTCCCCTTACCTCTTTGCGCCAGCAGGATAGCCCGCTCCATCCATACGCCAGCCCCATCTGTTTCTTTTGATTTACTCACAGGGCGGATCCACTATCCTGATTAGCCAGCGCTGCTTATACCATCCTCGGGATGGATCCCAGCGCTCCCCGGATGATCCATGAGCATCTTTTTTCTATGCCCTGGGGGAACTCGTTTTGGCTTCACCTTTCCAGGGGCGATCACCTTGCCTCTTCCACGTTTGTGAAAGTGGCAACCTGTAGCAGGTACAATAAAGATCAAGGCCAGCGCCAAAGCTATAAATCGCACGATAAAAACCCCCTATTGGCCACATTACATGGCTTCGTCGGTTAATCAGACCGCCGACGGGGCTGCGAGCATACCCCTTCCCCGAAAGCGGATTTATCCCAGCTACACTATTTCTTCTTGGCGGCCTTCTTCCGCGCCGGAGCCTTAACCTTGGCCTTGGCGGCAGGTTTCTTTGCGGCGGCTTTTTTCTTCACCGCCTTTTTGCCCGAGGGCTTTGCTCCGGATGTGGCGATGGCCGATTGCGCAGCCGCCAGCCGGGCCAGAGGTATCCTGTATGGAGAGCAGGATACATAGTCGAATCCAGTTTCGTGGCAGAAAGCCACCGAGGCCGCTTCGCCGCCATGCTCGCCGCATATGCCGATTTTCAGTTTCGGCTTCACGCTTCTTCCCCGTTCCACACCCAGCTTCACCAGGGCGCCCACTCCATCCACGTCTATGGAGACAAACGGATCGGTGGGGAGGATGCCATCCTGCACATACACCGGCAGGAACCGCCCAGCATCATCGCGGGAGAGGCCGAAGGTGGTCTGGGTCAGATCGTTGGTGCCGAAGGAGAAAAAGTCGGAATACTCGGCGATCTTATCCGCAGTGATAGCGGCGCGGGGAAGCTCTATCATGCTCCCCACAGTATAAGCCGCCGTGACACCTGTCTCCTTTATAACCTGCTCCGCCACGGCCACCGCCCGCTCACGGAGTATAGCCAGTTCCTTGTAATGGGACACTAGCGGGATCATGATCTCCGGCTGCACGTCCGTGCCCCGTTTCTTTAACTTGCACACCGCTTCCATGATGGCGCGCACCTGCATGTCATAGATGGCCGGGAAGGTGATCCCCAAACGGCACCCCCTGTGACCCAGCATCGGGTTGAACTCCTTGAGCCGATCCGCCCTGGATTTGAGGTCCACAATGGAAACATTCAAGTCCTTGGCCAGCACGGCGTAATCGTCCTTCTCCCTTGGCAGGAATTCGTGCAACGGCGGGTCTAACAGCCGCACCGTCACCGGTAGGCCATCCATCGCCGTAAATATACCCACAAAGTCTTCGCGCTGCATGGGGAGCAGCTTGTCCAGCGCGGCCTTGCGCTCCTTTTCGTCATCGGCCAGGATCATCTCCCGCACAGCGACTATCCTGTCCCCTTCAAAAAACATATGCTCCGTGCGGCACAGCCCGATCCCCTCGGCTCCGAAATTCCTGGCGATCTTGGCGTCATTGGGAGTGTCGGCGTTTGTACGCACTTTCAAGCGGCGCATCTTGTCCGCCCATCCCATGAAGGTGTGGAAATGCTCGGAAAGCTTCGGCGTGACCAAGGGCGCCTTTCCCAGGATCACCCGGCCGGTGGAGCCATCGAGCGTGACCCAGTCTCCCTTATGCACGGCCGTGGCGCCCACGGTGAAAAGCCCGCTCTGGTGGGATATTTTCAGCGACTCGGCGCCCGCCACGCAGCACTTGCCCATGCCCCTGGCCACGACGGCGGCGTGGCTGGTCATCCCCCCGGTGGCGGTCAATATCCCCTGTGCCGCGTTCATGCCGCCGATATCCTCGGGGCTTGTCTCCTGGCGCACCAGGATCAGTTTCTCTCCCTGGGCGGCCAGCTCTATCGCTTCCTCGGCGGTGAACACAACCTTGCCCACACCCGCCCCCGGCGAGGCGGGAAGCCCATGGGTCAGCACGTTCAGGTCCGCCGATGAGTCTATGGTATCGTGCAACAGCTGATCCAACTGCTCCGGCTGAACCCG
>JAOUNV010000058.1 GCA_029880775.1 Nitrospinota bacterium
CCGGTTTCACGAAAGCCTGCTGGTGGAGGCCAAGGCCCTGGGTATGGAGGTGGCCTTCGAGCCGATCCCCCAGGAAGCGTGGAAATTCAAACCCACCCCAAAGCTGCC
The DNA here is from genome assembly GCA_029880775.1 of Nitrospinota bacterium. Lineage (GTDB taxonomy): Bacteria > Nitrospinota_A > UBA7883 > UBA7883 > UBA7883 > JAOUMU01. The sequence goes on from JAOUNV010000058.1 coordinate 109, forward strand.
TTACACCATAGGTGGCGTAAAGGCCGAAAAGCCGGAGGAGAGGATCATATCCATCGCCCAGGCATACCGTCGGGTGTTCAAGCAGTTCCGCCAAAATGGCCTGCAGCGCAGGATCAAGGCCACCGATCTGGCGGAGATTGTCCCATCCAAGATAAACGAAACGATGATGGCCGATTTTGAAAGCCAACTGCACAACATACAAAGCGACTATGACACCCATATCAAGGGAAGCCTTTCTGAAGGTAAGAACGCCTGGACCGCCACCCTGCGCGGGCTCACCGCCATCCCCATGCACCTGTTCGAATCCCTCTCCTGGCTGATCCATTTCTACGAGCGCCACGAGAACCAGTCCCGCGGCGAGGTGGGCGCCCGCATTTCCGAGCTGGTGGACAATCCGGAGCTTTTGAAGGTCATCACAACCTTTGGGTTAACCTATTGCGGAAGGTACCTGACAGAGGGGAACGAGGTGGCGGAAAGGATCCTCTCCATGTATGTCACACCCATCACCTACGAGCTTTCCCTGCCCCAGCCACAAGGGTTTCACGCCAGGCCGGCCACTTATGTGAGCCTTATCGTGCAGGAGCATGGCACAGACACCTTCCTGATCCATGATGACAAAAGGTACAGCTGCCGCTCGGTCCTGGAGCTTCTGGAAGCGGGGGGTATACTGGCCGACAACGAGGCGACAACAGCCGTGTTCGAAGGAGACAAACGCTGCCTGGATGATATCAAAATCTTGTCTGAGCATAACTATTGCGAGGACCGGGACATTCCCCCGGAGCTTCATTACCTAAGAATCCTGAGGAACATGTGACCATGGCCAAGGAGAAAAACGCCGCAAAATCCGCCATCGCGCGGCAAACCGAAAAACTGGCCGCAGAGATGGCCCGGATCAACAAGGCCCTCTTTGATAAACCGGAGCTGTGCTACCAGGAGACCTTCGCCGCCGGTCTGCTGCGCGAGAAGCTGGCGGAGGAGGGATTTTCAGTGCGGGCGCCGTTGGCTGGGCTGCCCACCGCCTTTGCCGCCACCCGCAAGGGCACAGGAGGCAAAGGGCCCACTGTGGCCCTGATCGCCGAGTATGACGCCTTGCCCCAGCTCGGCCATGCCTGCGGACACAGCCTCATCGCCGCCACGGCCTTCGGCGCCGCCGCGGCTATCGCCCGCGCCACGCCTGATCATCCGGGGACTCTTATGGTCATCGGAACTCCAGCCGAAGAGGGGGGTGGAGGGAAGGTGAAAATGGTCGAGGAGGGGGTATTCAAGGGAGTGGACGCGGCTATCATGGTTCACCCTTCCAACAAAACCCGGGTGGTGGCCAGGATGTTCGCCGTCACCGAGCAGACGTTCACCTTCACCGGCAAGGCGGCCCACGCGGCGGCGTTCCCCTATAAGGGGGTGAACGCCCTGGACGCTGGAGTCTTGTTCTATAACGCGGTCTCCACCATGCGCCAGCAGCTGAAGGAGGAGGCCCGCGTCCATGGTATTTTCACCCATGGGGGTGACGCGCCGAACATCATCCCGGAAAAAGTGGAGATGGCGTTCTATATACGCGCCCTGGACCGGGACTACTTCCGCGAAGTTATCGCCAAGGTACGCCAATGCGCTCAAGGCGCCGCCAAAGCCGCAGGGTGTAAGGTCAAGATCAAGCAGCGGGGGCTTGTCTACGAGCCGTTTTATCCCAGCTATCCCATGGGCAGGGCTTTCCGCGATAATATGACCATGATCAAGGCAAGAGAAGACGGCTACTCTGAAACCGAGGAGATCGGGTCGTCGGATATCGGCAACCTCAGCCAGGTGGTCCCCTCCCTCCACCCGGAATACGCCATCGGGGGAGTGGAGGATATCAACCACTCCCGCAACTTTCTGGCGGCTGTCATGTCGAAAAAAGGCGCCGCCGCTGCGATGGCCATGACAAAAGCAATGGCCATGACTGTGTATGACCTGCTGGCGGATCCGCAATTAATGGCGGAGACCAAGCGGGCCTTCAAAGGCGCCAAGGGCGCTCGCGTCGCCAAGGGCGCTCGCGTCGTCAAGGGCGCTAGCGTCGTCAAGGGCGCTCGCGTCGTCAAGGGCGCTAGCGTCGTCAAGGGCGCTCGCGTCGTCAAGGGCGCTAGCGCCAGGGGCGCAAAATAAACCTTGGCCATTATCATAGGCCTGATGAGCGGCACTTCCGCAGATGGAGTGGACGCGGCCGCTTTTGATATCAGGCCAAAAAAAGGTGGGCTCTCCATCCGGCCTGTGGCCTCGTGCCATGCAGCTTATAAAAGCGATCTGGCGGAAGCCTTGACCCAATTCCACCCCACGACCTCTGCAAACCAAGCGATGGAACTGGACATTGCAGTGGGCGCAGTGTTTGCCAAAGCTGCGAAAAAGCTTATCAAAACCTTGGCGTTAAAGGGTCATAAGCCGACTTTGATTGGCTCTCATGGTCAGACCATCCTCCACCGGCCCGATATCGGCGCCACGTTGCAGATAGGATCAGCCGCCCATATCGCCGCTATCACCGGCGTGGATGTGTGGAGCGATTTTCGCCGGGCGGACATGGCAGTGGGCGGACAAGGCGCGCCCCTGGCCCCTGTGGCCCATCTGCCGTTGTTCGTCTCCCCCCGGCAGGCGACGGCGGTGGTTAATATAGGCGGCATCGCCAACATCACGCACGTCCCCGCCGCCGCCAAAGGACTTCAAGAGCTGATCGCCTTCGACACCGGCCCAGGAAACATGCTTATGGATATGGTGGCTCAAAAGGCTATCGGCCAGCCCTTCGATAGAAACGGGCGGCTGGCCGCCACCGGCCTGGTGGACCAGAAGATTCTTGAAAAGGCATTGAAGCATTCATATTTTAAAAAGCCGCCCCCGAAATCGACCGGGAGGGAGACTTTTGGGCAGCCGTTCCTGGATTGGCTTTTCCCGAAGGGGCGAGTCAACTGGGACGCGAACCTTTGCGCCACAATGACGGAGCTTACGGCGGCCTCGGTTTGCTTTGAGATCAACCGGCTTAAGCATGGAGGAAGGCCTGTCGACCAGATTATAGTCTGCGGCGGTGGGGCAAAAAACGGAAGCCTGATGAAAAGACTGATTCAGCTTTGCGCTCCCGATCCCGTGGTAACTTCAGATAAGAATGGTATCGCCCCTATGCTGGTGGAGACGGCGCTGATGGCGATCCTGACATACCACGCCAGCCGGGGAAACGCGCTGGACCTATCGGCGGTCACCGGATCAAAGCGTCCCGTGAAGCTGGGAGTGTTCACTCCGGCTCCATGACAGGCGGAGCATACCTTGTCAGAGAAGGGGATGGGTATAAGGGTAACAGAGCCTCTACCAACCGTGTGCAGCCTTATTTAGCAAATGGAGCCATACTCTTCCCCCATCTTGCGTTCAACGTCCTGAAGCAGGACAGGCGCCCTGTTTCGCGACATTTGTAGCTTCAAGATGAATTACCATTTTTTGGTAAACCATAGGACAAAGCGCTGATAACCAGGGGAATGTATCCACGGAGGCGATCACGATGGCCCTAAGCGCGCCCGAATAGGCCGAAATCGGACGTGACAATGACACTGAAAAGGATCAGGAGGAGCTTATATGACCTACCGGGCGCCTTAAATGCCCAACTATGTCCTGTATTGGGACCACTGAGACACTATGGACACCTGTGATTTTTAAAAAGTGTTAGGAATCAATCACTTAGAAAATGGCATGCCCATTGCATAGTAATTGGGTGAAGTTACATTGCAGTAAAGTTTGTGGGGCCTTGAGCTTCCCTCCTACCCCCAATCAAAGCTCAAGGCGTCGCAATTTAGAAGCCCGTGGAAGGAGCCCTCTCTCTTCCACGGGTTTTTCCATTTCCGCCCGGAATCGGGCATAAATATCCGAAAATGCAAATAATGTCAGCAGATGCGGACAAAGTCATACACAAGATAGGCGCGAAAAAGGCTAATACTCATGAAAACAATGCATTCATAGATGGCATGGCCCTTGCATCATGAATGGGTGTAAGGACAGAATGCAAGTGTTTGCAAGGTTTTGAGTTCCCCCTCCTTACCCCAACTGGGACTCAAGGAATTGCAAAGTTAAACCCGTGGAGGTTTCCCCCCTCTCCTCCACGGGTTTTTTTTTATTCAGGCTTCCTGACCACTCCCAGGACCAGTGAAAAGAAAGAGTATCCCCCCATGAGACCGAACACCAGAACCAGAATCACTCCGTATGTACTGTGGAGCACCTTGTCTATGGGGTTATTCAGCAGCAGGCCCGCAAGCCCACCGGCGCCGAGGGCCAGGCCTAGAAATTTGAATAGGTAGGCGTCCAGTTTCGCCCAGAATTCGTCACTCATCTGAACAACATATAACAATTGCTTTGGTGTGTCACGTAATAGGTTTGGCGAACGGGCGATTTTGCGGGATTCGTATGCCAGGAGAGGTCGATCTATATTCCCAATCCGCCATCCTGGAAAACATTTCATGTCAATCTTCCGCAGAGGGCTGTATTGCGTTTGGATTTTGGCGGACTGAATGTATAATCTTAAGCTCGCCGCGCGTCAACGCGCAAACGAGGCCCTCGTAGCTCAGGGGATAGAGCGCCGGATTCCTAATCCGTAGGTCGCAGGTTCAAATCCTGCCGAGGGTACCATAAAAACAACGAGTTACAGTTTTTTATTATTTTGGTGATTTCTCAAGTAATCGCCAAGTAATCACTAGGCGGGAATTTCCATAGCTTTCCAGCTATCCCTGGCGATGTAAATCAGCCCACCCTTTGTTAAATTTTCCGGGCTTTGGAAGCTTTATATCACCCCATAGAAAACAAATATTGCGGTACCAGGTGGGGGTGAAACCAGCCACTCTGGCCGCCAGTTCCGCCCTGCTGTACCGCATTGATTGGACAGGCTTATGTTGGTAGGATTAGTACTACGAAGGGATTATCAGGGAATCTTTGCATAGATCTTCCCTGTTGCGCTCTCGTTCAAGGCAGTCAGAGTTATTTAATGTTGGGGATTAATAATATGAAATCACTTACAATGTTACACATTGTAATTAGCTCTCATATTATTACTCGAGCAGAGCTATTGAAGGAATGTATACAAGGGGTCGGGGATAATGCTACTCGATAACAAAAAGAACGGAAAGGTAGGTGACAAATTACGAACTCACTTAACCAATGGCTCTAAATTATCAATTATATCCGGCCTTTTTTCGATCTACGGTTTTGAATCTCTTAAAAAGGAACTGCAAAATATAGACGCTTTGCGCCTTGTCTTGTCACAAAATCCAGTAAACAGAAATTTGCAAGAAGCGGGAATTGCCACCCTGTCCGGAGACCGGTTTGAACTACGGTTCAAGAACCGGCTCAATCAGGCGCAGGTTGCCAAAGAATGCGCCGCCTGGATGAAAGAAAAAGCTGAAATACGTACAGCAACCAACCCCACAGCCATAAGCCAAAATCTCTTTCATGTTCAGGAGGGGAACGGGGAAGCAATAGCCATTCAAGGCAGTTCCGAGTTTACCAGCACCGGTTTTGGATACACAGAAACTGACCGATACCACATGAACACTTGTACAACTGGCAGAGCCAGTACGGTAGCAATGCTTGAGTGGTTTGAGGCTATTTGGGACGATCCATCGGCTGTTCAAGATGCCAAGGAATTACTTTTAAGCCAGCTTTCCAACCTGACAAAGGATCATTCTCCTGAATTTATCTACTTTCTTACTCTCTATAATCTGTTTAAAGGCTTCATCGAAGATATTGACGAAGACAACATTATCAAGGCCAAAACAGGATTCAAGGAAACTCTCGTTTGGAAAAAGCTCTATAAATTTCAGCGTGACGGTGTTCTAGGCGCAATAGACAAAATCGATAAATACAATGGTTGTATCATCGCGGACAGTGTGGGCCTGGGTAAGACCTTCGAGGCTCTAGCCGTTATCAAATATTACGAGCTACGCAATGATCGCGTACTTGTACTATGCCCTAAAAAGATAAGAGACAACTGGACGGTCTATACGGTAAACGACAAACGAAACCTGTTAGCCAAGGATCGGTTCAACTACGATGTTCTCAATCATACTGATCTAACCCGCCTGCAAGGCCGTTCTGGCGAAATTAATCTCGAAACCCTGAACTGGGGCAACTACGATCTGGTTGTGATCGATGAGTCACATAATTTCCGCAACAGTAGCTCCTCCTCAAAGGAAGGTCTCACCCGTTATTCCCGCCTGATGAATGAAATCATCTTATCTGGCGTTAAAACCAAAGTCCTTATGCTTTCCGCCACCCCCGTTAATAATCGAATGAACGACCTGAAGAATCAGGTCGCTTTTATTGCTGAAGGGCAAGATTATGCCTACAGCGACTGCGGCATCGTCAGCATAGAGCAGACCTTGAAGAAAGCGCAAGCCAGGTTCAATCTATGGCTCAGGTTGGACGATGAAAACCGTTCGGTCGAAGGACTGCTTGACAGCATGAATTTCGATTACTTCAAGCTTCTGGATATTCTGACAATCGCCCGGTCGCGCAAGCACATTGAAAAATATTACGACATAGCGGAGATAGGAGATTTCCCAGAACGTCTGAAACCGATCAACATTAAGGAAGACATCGATAGTGGAGGGAAGTTCCCGCCCCTAGAGGAAATAAACCGCACGATTCGCAAGCTAAACCTTAGCGCCTATTCCCCACTGAAATATGTGCGCACCGACAAACGTGAGGAATATAACCGCAAATATGATATCGAAGTAAAAGGCGGTTCAATCTTCCGGCAGGTGGACCGCGAACAAAGCCTTATCCACCTTATGCGAGTGAACCTGCTCAAGCGCATGGAAAGCTCGATAAATTCCTTCAGCCTCACTTTGGAAAAGCTCCTGGGAGAGGTGGATCGCCTGGTGGAAAAACTTGAAAACCATAGTAGCGATGACATCGAGGAATTAGGGATTGAGGATATTGAAGTCGATGAGCCTGAATTTGACGCTTTCCTTATTGGTAAAAAAGTAAAGGTGCTCATCAAGGATTTGGACGAAGTTCGTTGGAAACAGGACCTTGAGGAGGACCATGACAAACTGACCGAACTGCTATCCGAAGCCCGAGACATCGAGGCGAAGCGAGATGCCAAACTGCACCGGTTACGCGCCATGATCGAGGATAAATGCAGAAAACCGATCAATGACGGCAATCGCAAAATCATCGTCTTTACGGCTTTTACCGATACCGCCAATTATCTCTATGAGCATCTTGCTGAGTGGGCCAAGGAGACCTTGGGCATATACTCGGCTAAAATCACAGGTAGCGGCACCAACAAGACAACAATGCCAGGCATGGGGAGCAACTTCGATACTCTTCTCGCTTCCTTTTCTCCAATCTCAAAAGAACGGAGCAAAATAGACGAAGGGGCAACGGATGAAATCGATCTTCTTATTGCCACGGACTGCATATCGGAAGGGCAAAACCTTCAGGATTGCGATTATCTGATCAATTACGATATTCACTGGAATCCCGTCCGCATCATTCAACGCTTTGGCCGAATAGACCGTCTTGGCTCAAAAAATAGGGTGATCCAACTCGTCAATTTCTGGCCGAACATGGAACTGGACGAATATATCAATCTGGAAGCGCGGGTCAGCGGGCGCATGGTACTTCTCGATATCTCCGCCACCGGAGAGGAAAACATTATAGAGCCGAACAGCATTGAGAAGATGAACGACATGAAGTATCGCCGTAAACAGCTTCAACAGCTCAAGGATACTGTTATTGACCTTGAAGATATATCGGGTGGCGTTTCAATTACAGACCTTACCCTGAATGACTTCCGGATGGACTTGTCCGCATTCATGAAGGAACACCTGGGTGAACTGGAGCAATCCCCTACAGGCCTTTATGCAGCCACAAAGCTGGATGTCGAACTGCGAAAGGATGAGCTGGAGCCAGGCGTGATCTTTTGTCTGAAGAACATTGGCAAGACGGTCGCAGATGAGGAAGGCTACGCGCTTGCTCCCTATTATCTGGTCTACATCACCGACGATGGCCAGGTGAAATACACCTTCACCCAGTCAAA
>JAOUNV010000380.1 GCA_029880775.1 Nitrospinota bacterium
AGGGAAGAACACCAGATTCTCTGATCCTCACGTTCTATGACAACGGGCAAGGTATCGAAAAAGAGCAATTGAATCGGGTCTTCGATCCCTTCTTCACCACAAAACCTGTAGGGAAAGGAACTGGACTGGGGCTGTACCTGTGCTATGAGATCATAAGACAGCACGGCGGCGCCATTACCGTCCAAAGCTCCAAAGGGGAGGGAACCGCCTTCATCATACGCCTTCCGGTGGAAGGGGCGGTAAGGAGCGCATAGCCAAAGCCGCTTGCGCAGGCCGGATTACTGCTCCTGGCCCCCGTTGGAGCCGGGCTTTGCTGGCGCCTGGGAGGCCGCCTTGGCGCGGCGCAACTGCTCCACCTTCTTCACGATTTCATCTACCATTCTGCCATGCTCTGTGATCCTGCCATGGGCCAGGTAAACGGATACCCAGAATACCAAGGCTGACATCCATGCCGCCAGGTGATGGCCTGCCGCCGATCCTGTTTTCATATGGGCGGTGGCCCCTAGAAAAGGAGTGGTCACAAGCAGCAGTATGGCGGCCACAAACCAGGGGAACAGCCTTTTTTTGGCTTCATAACAGAATGCTACGTCTTTCGATTCAACCAGGCCCGCCTCCGCCCCCCTTTTGACGGCTTGGCCGGAATAGATCAGGTAAAACATGGCCACCCCGATCCAAAGAACCGCCGAGAGCGCCCCCAAAAAGCCGGCGGCAAAATGAACCATAAACAAGTTGTCGGTGAAATAACCGAGCGCCAGGGCCGCCGCCAATGCCAGGCAATTGATCATTCCGTAGTAGGTCAGCAGATAAACCATCGAAAAAACATCTTTTGTTTACGGCGCCAGGGCCTCTGTTTATGGTATCTTTTCCAGGATACTGTAAGGTACATAGTGGATTTTGGGGAATAATTCTTTCAGGCGCACAAGCTTCATGGTCAAAGAGAGTATAGGTGACATAAGAGAAAAGATCGACAAGCTCGACGAGAAGCTTGTCCGCATTCTCAACCAGCGCGCCAAGCTGGGTGTGAGGATCGCCGAGATCAAGGCGACCACCGGAGCGCCGGTGTTCCACCCGGCAAGGGAGAAGCAGATACTGGGAAAAGTGGCCGATATGAGCAAAGGGCCCCTTTCCGCCGAGGCTGTGCAAAACGTGTTCAGCGAGATATTTTCCGCCACACGCTCCGTGGAAAAGAACATGAAGATAGCCTGTCTGGGGCCGGCTGGGTCTTTCAGCCACCTGGCTGTGGCTCGAATGTTCGGCGCCTCATGCCAGAGCGTTCTGGAGCCGGGGATCGACCGAGTGTTCATGGCGGTGCAGAACGGGGCAGCGGATCTGGGGGTGGTTCCCATCGAGAACAGCATAGAGGGCGCCGTGGGGCAGACGATGGACCTTTTGGCCAGCTCCTCTGTGAAAGTGCACGCCGAATGTTTCTACGATATTCATTTGTGCCTGATGTCCAAGGAGGCAAATAGGGAACGTGTGAATACTGTGTTCTCCCAATACATGCCTTTGGGGCAGTGCAGGGGGTGGCTGGCCCGCAACATGGCGGGGGTCAAGATCGTGGAGACCGCCTCCACAGCGGAAGCCGCCGCCAGGGCGGCCCGGGAGCCTGGCTCTGCGGCCATTGGGGCGGAAAAAGCGGCGGAGATATACGGGTTGTCGGTGCTGGCCAGCAATATAGAGGACAGGGCTGGTAACCAGACCAGGTTTCTGGCTATATCCAGGGATGGCGCCCCGAAACCTGGCGCGAACAAGACCTCCATCGTATTTTCCACCCGCCACGAGGCTGGCGCCCTCTTCAAAGCGCTGCAGCCTTTTGCGGAGAAAAAGATAAACCTTCTGGGCATCCAGAGCAGGCCCAGCCCTGTCAGGGAGTGGGAGTATGTTTTTTTTATGGACTTTTTAGGCAGCATGGACTCCGCCCCGGTGAAATGGGCCATGAATAAAATGGAGCCTTTTGTGGCGTTCATAAAGCCGCTCGGGTCCTATCCGGCCGCCATGCCGGTGGCCAAAGCTGACCGGTGACAGATCGGCCTTAAGGGAAAGAACATGTCTGACAAGGTGATTTTCAAACGAGTGGCGATAGCCGGTGTGGGCCTGATCGGCGGCTCTTTGGCGCTGGCTGGCAAGCAGGCTGGCATATTTGACACAGTCATCGGCTCCGGGCGAGGTAAGGCGAACCTGGACGTAGCGATGCGCCTCTCCATAGTGGACGAAGTCACCTTCGACTTGGCGGAGGCCGCCCGGGGGGCGGATCTGTTTTTCGTATCCACTCCGGTGGAATCTATCTCCTGGGTGATACAGCGGGTGGCCAAGCACCTTCCAGACGGATGCGTGATCACCGATGGAGGGTCGGTGAAAGGCGCCATAGTGAGCGAACTGGAAAGAGAACTGCCCGACAGGCTTCATTTTGTGGGTGGCCATCCGGTGGCGGGAACGGAGAAAACAGGCGCCTCGGCGGCATTCGCCGAGTTGTTCCATAACCATTACACAGTATTGACCCCGACTGAAAAGACCAATAAGGAAGCCTTGGCGAAGGTGAAAGCCATGTGGGAGGCCGCCGGATCTATCGTGGTCACCATGTCTCCTGAGGAGCATGACAACACTATGGCGGTGATAAGTCATATGCCTCACCTGGCGGCGTTTGCATTGATGGAGACTGTGGCATGGGCCGATCAGGACGGAGGCATGCGCCGGTTCGCCGCCGGAGGGCTGAAGGACACCACCAGGATAGCCGCCAGCGATCCTGTTATGTGGCGTGATATCTTTTCCATGAACAAAAAAGCGTTGCTCGATTCTTTATCCAGATACCAGCAGAGCCTTGATGGGTTTCGACAAAGCATAGAGGCTGGGGATTTCGACGAGATCGCAGGCCGAATCGAAAGAGTGCGCAAAATCCGCCAGGCGATGGAGAGCGATGACATATAAGAGTCCTCTCAACGATTCATCCACTATTTTCGCCGTCACCATAGACGGGCCTGCTGGCAGCGGCAAGAG
>JAOUNV010000381.1 GCA_029880775.1 Nitrospinota bacterium
ACAACGTGACCACCCAGATTCATGGCAAGCTGGTGATAGGGCGAGGGGAGAAGGGGTAGCCTTCTGGTATTGCGTGCCTCGATTATCTTCGCGCTTTTTCTCGGGAAAAATAATCCCGCAGAAAAAGCGTTGGACCTATTCCGGTAATCGGCAGCAGAAGCCAGCCGCCGAACTCCGCGAACCTGCCGAGATAAACTGTGGTGGCGAGGAAGGGCGCAAGGATGAATATGCAGATCACAATGGCCGCTATCTTCTGGCTTTTGTACACCTTTTCCGGAGGAAGAAACTTAATTCCTTTCGCGTCCATGCTGTAATTATCAGGCCGACTCTTATCCCCCATCCGGACGATAGACATCCATACGCCAATGGCGACTAATGATCCGAAGCAAAACAGTTGGGCGCTTGCCAGGTATACATTGTCATTTAGAGCGGGGATGGCAAGCTTGGTCATGGCCATGAGAAGCATCATGCCGCCCGTCGCCCACAGCATTGTTTTGGCTGTGTCCATTTTCTAGATCCGCGGTTAAAGTCTATTGGCAAATTATAACTTAAGCTCTTTTGGCGCAAGGCAAGAGTTTTAGGGCTATTATTGTTTGTAGGGAGCAAGAAAAAAGATATGAGCGGAGTAGATAAAATCTCATGCCCCGAGTGCGGCTCTGGTGACATCGTCCCCATTCTGTATGGAATGCCGGGGCCGGAGATGGCCAGCGAAGTGGAGGAGGGGAGGGCTGTGATGGGCGGCTGCGTGATCGACGAGGATGCGCCGATGTGGCTCTGCCGGGAGTGCAACCATAAGTTCGGCAGAGTCGGTCCGCTGTAGCGCGTGTGGTCTAACGAAGAAAAGTGAAACTATGAAATCCAAAACGACGCGCCGGGGCCTGGAATCCTTTCTGTCTTTCCTGATGACAAGCTATGTATTCGGTGTCCTTTCCGCTTCACTGGTTATCTACTGGCACACAGGCAATGTTCCGCTTGCCGACTGGTTAGCGCTTGCGCCTCATTACATCCCAGCCTTGGCGTTGAATATTATTATTTTCTTCCCTCTTCTCTATCTGTCTATAGTCATCCACGAGATGGGGCATGTTCTGGCGGGGGTGGCCAGTGGGATGGAGATTCTAAGGGTTCAGATCGGTATTGGGCGTAAGCTATTCAAGTTCCGGTTATTTGGAATAGAATTTGCGTTTCTCACAGGCTGGGGAGGTCTTACATTCACAGGCGACGTTCCACAAGCTTTTGTAAAAACCCGTTTTTTTATCATGATCGCCGGTGGGGTGACTGCGCAAATCGGCGCGGTAGGGTGCGCCGTGGCGTTGATGGGCACGGCATGGCTCAACGGCATGGAGAATCTGGGGTTGTTTCCTGTTCATATTTTCGTGGGGATCAACGTCTTCCTGGTCGCATTCAACCTGATACCATTCACTTATCTTGGAGCAGGAACACCCCTTTCCACAGACGGACGGCTGCTTGCCCAGATTCCTTTTCTCAGCGATGAGCAGACAGAGGATTATATGGCTTCCGCTTATATAAACCGCAGCCACGCATTAATTATGAGTAGCGACTTTGTCGGCGCCGAAAAGATATTGTTAGAGGGGGTGGCCGCGCATCCCAGCTCCAAGATTTTGAAGATTAACCTTGCTTCTTCATTGATACCTCAAGGCCGATGCCAGGAGGCGGAGCCGGTGTTGGCAAACGCCATGGAGAACGAGCCACCACCGTTGACTGCGGCTATGCTGCGGCTGAACCTGGCGGCGGTGTGGCTGTTCGATGGTTCCTTCGAAGGGATCGAAAAGGCGATGGAGTATTCAGAAAAGGCATACGCTGACCTGGCGAAGATGCATGGGGCGGCAGTGATCCGTGGCGCGGCGCTGATGGAAGCTGGGAAGACGGACGAGGCGATGGCTATCTTGGCGGAACAAGTCCATCTTGCAAAGCCGCTGCATATGCTGACGAACGACTCTGTCGGTCATATCTACCTGGCTTATGGATACCATCTGAAGGGTGAAGTGGAAAAGGGGCGGGAGCTTATCGAAAAGGTGGAGGCCAGCCTGGAGCCGCTGTCGCCCTACGACCAGGCGCTGCTGGAGAGGGTGATACAGAGGACGCAGGATTTTTGGCGGGGGGTGGATTATGCTCCCTAAATCCCCACCACCATCCCATCTTCTCCGGCGATGATCTCGCCTGAGTAACCAGCGGCGCGGATTGTTTCCACCGCCGCTCTCGGGTCCATCATCGGATAAAAATGGGTGAGGATCAGCTTGCCCACTCCAGACTCCATTCCCACCCGCGCCACGTCCGATGGGGTCATATGCCCCTCCATCCGCCGCTCATCCGGCAGGGAACATTCCACCAGCAGCGCGTCCGCCATCGCCGCCAGCTCCACCAGCTCTTCGCAAAACCCTGTGTCGCCAGAGTAAGCCAGCGCCGGGCCATCCGGTTTCTTGAACAGGTAGCCCACCGAGGGGATGAAATGGAGCATCGGGATGGAGCGGAACGATAACCCGCCAGGCCATTCCCACTCGGTCCGATTCACCTCCTCGATCTGGACCTTGTAGTCGTCGGAGAGCATCATGCTCCCATACACATCCAGCAATCCGTCATAAATTTTCCGGAACCCCTCCGGCGCCACGATCAGCGGGTCTCGCCGGGGCTGATCGCTTCCCGCGCTGTTCGGTCCCAGGCAATATTTGTATGAAAAGAGCCATGGCGCCACATCCGCGCTATGGTCCAGGTGGTGATGGGAGAGGAATATGGCGTCCACGTCCATAGGATCCAGGCCGCGATGCGCGATCCTGCTCACGGCGCCTGGGCCTGGGTCTATGATGATTCTGGAGGTTCCGACGCGCAGGAAATAGCAGGCGGGGGTTCTATCCTTCACCGGCGAGCAAGTTCCCGTGCCGATGAGGGTAAGCTCCATTACGCCTCCGCGATGATCCTGTCCATGGTGTTGGTGAAGTAATGGCCGGTCTTGAATTCCTCCGACTCCCTGATCTT
>JAOUNV010000382.1 GCA_029880775.1 Nitrospinota bacterium
CGACAACGTGGGAGTGACCGCGGAGCTGATCACGCCGATCGCCATGGAGAAGGAGCTGCGCTTTGCTATTCGAGAAGGTGGCCGCACCGTGGGCGCCGGAGTAATTTCGGAAGTTTTGGAGTAAGCCATGAGGGTGATAATTCAACTGCAGTGCGGCGAATGCGCGCGAAGGAACTACTCCTCCACGAGGAACAAGAAGAACACTCCGGACCGTCTGCAGCTAAAGAAGTACTGCAGGTTTTGCCGGAGGCACACTGACCATAAAGAGACCAAGTAAGCTGAAAATGCAAAGGCCAGTGGCTCAATTGGTAGAGCACCGCGCTCCAAACGCGGGGGTTGGGGGTTCGAGTCCCTCCTGGCCTGCCATGAGCCTGGAAAGAAACGGAACTGTATAAATGAGCAAGCTAGAAGAGGCGACCCAGTATCTCAAAGAGGTGAAGCTGGAGACCAAGAAGGTGGTGTACCCCAAGAGGCGGGACACGCTGGTGACTACGTATGCGGTGCTGGTGTTCGTGCTGGTGCTGGCGGTGATTCTGGCGGTTTTCGACTGGGGTCTTTCCGGTTTGACTAAAATGATGATTAATAGCTAGAAACATGATGATGACTGCTGCCGAGGAATTGAAGCCGGAGGAGGAAGCTCCCGCCCTGGAAGAAGAGAAGAAAGACTCGACACCCGAAGAGGGCGCCGAGAGCGTCGGCTCTGAAGAGGGGGAGGGCTCCACAAAAGGCGAAGCCGCCTCGGAGGGCGAGGGCTCCACGAAAGGCGAAGCCGCCTCGGAGGGCGAAGGCTCCACGAAAGGCGAAGCCGCTTCGGAGGGCGAAGCCGTCTCGGGTGGCGAGGAGGAGCCCGCACCTCCCATTCGTAAGGAAGGGATGTACTGGTATGTTTTGCACACTTATTCCGGCTATGAGAAAAAAGTTCGTGAGCAGCTGCGGGAACGCCTGAAGCAGCATGGAATGATAGACAGCCTCGGTGACATACTGATCCCCGTGGAAGATGTCGTGGAGATAAAAAGCGGGAAGAAGCGGGTGAGCAGCCGTATGTTCTTTCCCGGCTACGTGCTGATAGAAATGGCCATGGACGAGCAGATATGGTACGTGGTGAAGGAGACCCCCCGGATCACCGGTTTTTTGGGCGATTCGAACATGCCCACGGCGCTTTCGGACGATGAGGTGGTACGGATAAAGGACCAGATGGTGGGCGGGGCGGAGAAGCCCAGGCCGAAATTCTCCTACAACGTCGGGGAATCTGTGCGGGTCATGGATGGGCCGTTCGCCAATTTTTCTGGTGTGCTGGAGGAAGTGAATATGGACCGGGGCAAGGTCAAGGTTATGGTGAGTATTTTCGGCCGGGCGACCCCGGTGGAGTTGGAGTTTTCGCAAATAGAGAAGATATAAACCGGCCATAAAGGGCGGTGGAGGAATTAGCATGGCAAAAGAAGTTACTGGGATAATAAAGCTGCAGGTGCCTGCAGGGGCGGCCACACCGTCGCCGCCGGTGGGTCCGGCCTTGGGGCAGCGCGGCGTGAACATAATGGAGTTCTGCAAGGCTTTCAACGCGCAGACTCAAGGGAAAGAAGGGCTGATCATTCCTGTGGTGATCTCCGTATACGCCGACAGGAGCTTTAGTTTCGTATTGAAATCACCGCCGGCGTCGGTGTTGCTCAAGAGAGCGGCAGGGGTGGCCAAGGGATCGCCAGAGCCGAACAAGAACAAGGTGGCCAAGGTGACCTGGGACCAGGTCAAGGAAATAGCCCGGACCAAGATGGAAGACCTTAACGCTGGAGACGAGGAGGCGGCCGCGAAAATAATAGCCGGATCGGCCCGCTCCATGGGAATCATAATTGAGTGAGGCGGATATGTCCAAGATAGGTAAAAGATTGAAAGCGACGGATAGCAAGTTCGACCGGGAGAAGAAATACGCGCTGCTGGCGGCGCTGAGCCTGGTTAAAGAGACCGCCACTGCCAAGTTCGACGAGAGCGTGGAGATCGCCATTCGGCTGGGGGTGAACCCCACAAAGGCGGACCAGATGCTCCGGGGCGCTGTATCCATGCCCAAGGGGCTGGGAAAGTCTAAGCGGGTGGTGGTGGTGGCCAAGGGTGATAAGGCGATAGAGGCCAAGGACGCGGGCGCCGACGAAGTGGGCGCTGAGGATCTGGTGGCCAAGATACAGGGGGGCTGGCTTGATTTTGACTCTCTGGTGACCACGCCGGACATGATGGGCCAGGTGGGCAAGCTGGGCAAGATGCTGGGCCCCCGGGGGCTGATGCCCAACCCGAAGTCTGGCACTGTCACTTTTGATCTGGGCAGGACTATAAATGAGATCAAGGCGGGTAAAGTCGAGTTTCGCACCGACAAGGGTGGAGTGGTGCACGCCGCAGTGGGCAGGGCAAGCTTCTCCGCGGAGGATCTTTATGAGAACGCCATGGAGTTGGTGGATCAGCTTCTGCGGATGAAGCCTGCCACGGTGAAGGGTACCTACATGAGAAGTGTGACGGTGAGCTCCACCATGGGCCCTGGGGTGCGAGTAGAAATTGCGAATATAGGAACAAGAGCCACAACGGCGGCGTAAGACGCGTGGATGAAGAGGAATAGAAACGATGGTTACCGAGTCGAGAATAAAGGAGGTTGAACAGCTCAACGAGCTATTCAAGCAATCCAGTTGCGCCATAATCGCCGAATATCGCGGCGTAAAAGCGAATGATATGACCGCTTTGCGCCGGGATCTTAGGTTGGCAAACAGCAGGTTGAAGGTGACGAAGAACACACTGGCCAAGCTTGCGGCCAAGGACACTAGCTTTGAGGTGGCCGGCTCCATGCTCACCGGTCCTGTGTCGATAGTCTTCACCATGGGTGATGACGTGAGTAAGCCGGCCAAGATATTGTTCGACTTCGCCAAGGGGAACAGTGAAATTAACATAATGGGCGGGGTGTTGGAAGGCTCGGCCATGGGCGCCAAGGATGTGAAGAAGCTTGCCTCCTT
>JAOUNV010000059.1 GCA_029880775.1 Nitrospinota bacterium
CTGTCTTAAAAGCGATCATTCTGCTGAGCAATGGCGGCCAGGAGGATGCGGGGGAATGGGCGGAGCGCGCTATGGAGCATTGCCAAAAGGCCGGGTGCGTTGACAAAGGAAGGATTCTTAACGTCCAGGGAAGGGTGGCCCTGGCCGCTGGAGCCCATGATACCGCCGAAACTATGGCGAACAAGGCAATGGCGGAAAACAGAAAGAACAAGAACCAGGTGGAGACCGCGAACTCCATCAGGCTGCTGGCCGAGACCGCCGAGGCCCGAGGGAAGACGGAAGTAGCCATCGAACAATATCAGAGGGCGCTGGCCATTGACCGGGAAGAAAAGCTGGGAAACAAAATCGCCATGGATCTTCTGGGCCTGGCCCGGGGATACTCCGTCAAGAAGAATATCGAATTGGCGACTCTGTTCGCCAAGCGGGCGCTTATCGTATCCAATGCGGCGGACTGCCAGTCCGGCGCCAGGGCCGCCAGCGAGTTGCTGGAAAAACTGAACCAATAACAGGGCGCCTCACGGAGCAACCCCCTGCGTCATTGGGCAGTGCTTTTCCGATACGTTCCTCTCAGGCAGAGAGATTGACATTCCCCTAATAACTGGCCAGGTTAAACAAGAGATATCCCAAGACATCCCGCAACCACGGAGGTATGAATTATCCTGATTATTGCCCGCTTAGGCCAGGATCAGATGACTATATTTTTATTTATTATACTCCCTGGCCGCCAAGGACTTCGCACTGATACACGAATCCTGGCGACCAAGTCGAGCTTAGACTCTAGGATAAATTCCAGTTGCCAGCCTAAAAAAGCCAGATGATTGAGACGGTGGCGTTAAAAGAAGACCAGTCACTACCGTCATATGAATAACTGCTACCGGAGCAACTACTAGTATATGTCATCTCTACTACGCTGATACCAGCCTCGGCGGAGGCGTGCAACGGCAATCTGGTTAAAGGCTCCAGGTCGAACATCGCGCCGCCAAAACCCTCGCCACCAAAGCCAGACCCATCCCAATCACAACTGCCACCCAGGTAGCTATCAGTGGTGACGTATAGCAATCCTCCTCCGGCAAAGGGGCGAACGGGTAACCTGCCAGTCCCGAGATTGTCGAAAAAGAATTTCCCCCGGGCCGCGATGGTGTTGAAATAACCGAGAATGTTAAGTCGACCTTCCAGCCCTATTTGATTGGTCAGATAGTAAGACCCAACACCTCCGATATCAAAACCGGTATCATGATAAATACCAGCGCCAAACGTCCCGGCTAAATCATCATAGGCGAACGAAGGAGACGCTAGATATAAGGTGGATACGATAACGGCAATAAGCGAAAACAGTACGATTATTTTACTACTTGAGAATGTGTGATCTTTTTCATTTTACCCCTATGGTCGATAGTTTATGTCCGTAGAGTTTACCAATATGACTGTAGTAGAGCAACTAATAATATCGATGGATATTATGACCGCTTCGGCAGACTTGTAGCCTTCCCCCAAAACAGAACATCAATGATTAATACATGTAGGTTATTTTCCACCTACCCCCTGTCGAATGTTTTATTGGAGCAGCGCTGGAACAGAGGTTGACGTTGATCTTCCAGAACGATTGGTAGTTCGTTTTTTGGTCGAAACGCCGCCCGGCGCGATAGAGCGCTTACCCGCTTACTAATTAGTGGACGCTATGAAAGGTAGGAAAACACTGCGGCCCATATAGACCGCAGTATATAAAATCTAAAATAAAAAGCTTGCTGGCAAGCGCCGAGCTATCAACCCTACTCCTTGCCGGTCGCGCCGCCTTTTAACCAGACGAGCGCTTATCTCCCCTGGCGTGGCCTCGATACGTTCTCGTTGGGGAGAACTCACCAAGTTTGTGCCCCACCATGTTTTCCGACACAAACACAGGGATAAACTTCTTTCCGTTGTGCACAGCGAACGTCATCCCCACGAACTCCGGGGTGATTGTAGAGCGCCGGGACCATGTCTTTATGATCTTTTTATCGTTCTTTTCCCGCATCACGTAGATCTTCCTGAGAAGGCTCTCTTCGATGTAGGGTCCCTTTTTAATCGATCTGGCCATATCCTGGTACTCTTCCTACTTTCTGCGCTTAACAATATTTTTATCGGATAGATTCTTCTTCTTCCTGGTCTTAAAGCCCTTGGTGGGTTTTCCCCATGGGGTCACCGGGTGTCGTCCGCCTTTAGATTTACCCTCACCGCCACCATGTGGATGGTCAACAGGGTTCATCGCAGCGCCACGCACCTTCGGTCTACGGCCCAGCCATCTGGTCCTGCCCGCCTTGCCGATTTCCACCAGCTCCTTGCTGGAGTTGCCCACCACACCGATGGTGGCAATACAGTCCAGCGGAATCTTGCGCACTTCGCCAGACTTCAGCTTCAAAAGGGCTGTCTTCCCCTCTTTTGCCATCAATTGGGCGGAGCATCCAGCCGATCTGGCTATCTGGGCGCCTTTGCCGGGGCGCATCTCCACGCAATGGATAACCGCGCCCACCGGGATCAACTTGATCTGCATGGCGTTACCAGGTTTGATCTCGCTGCCAGCGCCAGAAGTCAGGGCGTCCCCCACTTTTATATTATCCGGGGCGATAATATACCTTTTCTCGCCATCGGCGTAATTCAAAAGGGCAATGTTGGCGCTACGGTTAGGATCATACTCTATCGTGGCCACCTTAGCAGGGACACCGTCCTTGTTCCGCTTGAAATCGATGATCCGGATCATCTTTTTGTGGCCACCACCCCGTCGGCGCACCGTTATCCGGCCAAGGCTGTTACGGCCGCTTATCCGCTTCTTCGGAAGCAGGAGCGACTTCTCCGGTTTATCCGTGGTCAGCTCGGAAAAGTCCAGTCCAGACTTCCACCGCTGCCCAGGCGTAGTAGCATTATATTTCTTCAGACCCATTTTTATTAGCTCTCTTATACTTGATCGAACACTTCAATATTGTCACCCTTCTTCAAGGTAACTATAGCTTTCTTCCTGTCAGGCCGCCTTCCCTCGGAGCGGCCCAGTTTCTTCACCTTCCCCCTCTGGTTTAGCAAGTTTACTTTTTCCACTGTGACTCCGAATATCGAATGCACAGCGTTACGTATCGCTACTTTCCCCACTTTGGGGTTAACCAGAAAGGTAATCTTGTTTAGCCTGTCCTTAGCGTCACCCGCCTTCTCCGTGATCACCGGAGTCTTGATTATGTCGTAAGGGCTTGTCACCTTGCTCATTTCAACAACCTTTCATGCAACGCGGTGAGCGCTTCCTGGACTATCACCACCTGGTCACTGTTAACCACATCGTAAACATTCAGCTTCTCAGCCGTCAATATCTTTACGCCCTGAATGTTCCTAAAGCTCAATAGCGTGGGAGTATGCAGTTGGGCAGCCACAAACAAAGTCTTGCTGCTAACCCCCAAAGACCCCAGCAACTCCATCGCTTTCTTTGTCTTCGGCTCCTCGATGGATATCTTGTCCACCACGGTCAATGTGCCCTCCTTCATCTTCATGGAGATGGCGGAGATCAATGCCGCGCGGCGAGCCTGCTTGGGCAGCTTATAAGAATAATCCCTCGGCTTCGGCCCGAAAATCACCCCGCCGCCACGGAAAAGCGGAGAACGGGAGGATCCGGCCCTGGCTCGGCCTGTCCCTTTTTGCTTCCACGGCTTTCTCCCGCCGCCTCTCACTTCAGCGCGGGTTTTGCAACTGTGGGTTCCGCGCCGCTTATTAGCCATTTGACACACGATCATCTCGTGCATCAGCGGCATGCTTATCTTTCCCTCAAAAATGGACGGCGACACTTCGGCGTCCCCCACTTTATTTCGGTTTGTATCTAAAACATCAACCTTTAACACAGCTTACTTTTTTCCCTTCTTTTTTGGGGCCACTGGAGCAACGCGTATCTTGGCCCTGGAGCTTCTCTCCACAATCACCAGTCCGCCATTGGGGCCGGGAACCGAACCCTCCACCAGCATCAGGTTGCGATCTGTGAACAAACGCACCACGGCAAGGTTCAACACCTTGACCCTCTCGCAGCCATAATGCCCGGGCAGCTTCTGCCCTTTGAGCACCCTGCCAGGCATCGAGTGCATACCGACTGAACCAACATGGCGAAACTGCTCATGGGAGCCATGACTCATTGGCGCTCCGGCGAACCCATATTTTTTTACAACCCCGGCAAAACCGCGGCCCTTGCTGATCGCCGTCACAGAAACATGGCTCACGTCCTGGAAGATATCGACTTTTATCTCATCGCCGACACTTGGCTCCGCCTGACCAGGTTTAAGTTTCATCTCACGCAAAACCTTGCTCGGAGTTACTTTCGTCTTTTCGAACAGCCCCCTTCGAGGCTTGCTCATTTTTCGCTCATTTTTCTTTGTGAAAGGATCGAACGCCAACTGAGCCGCCGAATATCCGTCCTTCTCGGGGGTCTTAAGCTGCGTCACGAAACACGGCCCCATCTCCAACACTGTCACCGGTATCTCGTCACCATTCTCAGAGAATATTTGTGTCATGCCGGCTTTTCTGCCCAACAAACCGTTCATTTCTCCTCCTGCCTCTGAAGTTTTATCTCGATATCCACTCCGGAAGAGAGATCAAGCTTCATAAGGGCGTCCACCGTGTTCGGCGAACTTTCCACTATATCTATTATCCTTTTATGAGTTCGAATCTCGAACTGCTCCCTGGATTTTTTATCCACATGGGGCGATCGCAAAACGGTCCATCGGTTTCGCGATGTTGGCAA
Source organism: Nitrospinota bacterium (assembly GCA_029880775.1). Taxonomy (GTDB): domain Bacteria; phylum Nitrospinota_A; class UBA7883; order UBA7883; family UBA7883; genus JAOUMU01. The sequence continues at coordinate 4,742 of JAOUNV010000059.1, forward strand.
CGGGATCGGCCCGATCACCCTTGCGCCAGACCTTTTAACCGTCTCCACGATCTCCTTGACTCCCTGGTCTAACACCCTATGGTCGTAGCCCTTGAGCTTAATTCTGATTTTTTGTCCCGCTACTGTCGACATATGCTTACTCCAAAACTTCCGAAATTACTCCGGCGCCCACGGTGCGGCCACCTTCTCGAATAGCAAAGCGCAGCTCCTTCTCCATGGCGATCGGCGTGATCAGCTCCGCGGTCACTCCCACGTTGTCGCCAGGCATCACCATCTCCACTCCCTCAGGCAGCTCCACTATCCCTGTCACGTCCGTCGTCCTGAAATAAAACTGGGGACGGTATCCTTTAAAGAATGGCGTATGACGACCGCCTTCCTCTTTCGTCAATATATAAACCTCCGCCTTAAACTTCTTGTGCGGAGTTATGGACCCAGGCTTGGCCAGCACCTGGCCGCGCTCCACCTCTTCTCGCTTGGTGCCCCGCAGCAACACCCCCACGTTGTCCCCGGCGATACCTTCGTCGAGCAGCTTGCGGAACATCTCCACGCCGGTGACCACTGTCTTCTGCGTATCCCGGATGCCCACGATCTCCACCTCTTCGCCCGTCTTCACCTTGCCGCGCTCCACCCGGCCGGTGGCCACTGTGCCACGGCCAGATATGGTGAACACGTCCTCGACAGGCATCAAAAACGGCTTGTCCACGTCCCGCTTGGGATCAGGAATGTAGCTGTCCACGGCGGCCATCAGGTCCATGATCCCCTTTATGGCGTCAGGATCCTCCGGGTTCTCCAGCGCCTTTAGCGCAGAGCCCTGGATGATCGGCGTGTCGGAGCCGGGAAACTCGTACTTATCTAAAAGCTCGCGGATCTCAAGCTCCACAAGCTCCAGAAGCTCCGGGTCGTCCACCATGTCCACCTTGTTCATGAACACCACGATGTAAGGCACGCCCACCTGACGGGCCAGCAGGATGTGCTCGCGGGTCTGGGGCATAGGGCCGTCGGCGGCCGAGACCACCAGTATGGCGCCGTCCATCTGAGCCGCGCCGGTGATCATGTTCTTCACATAATCGGCGTGGCCCGGGCAGTCCACATGAGCATAGTGGCGTGTCACCGTACTATACTCCACGTGCGCCGTGGCGATGGTTATGCCGCGCTCGCGCTCTTCCGGCGCGCGGTCGATGTTGTCGAACGCCACAGCGTCGGCCAGTCCCTGCTTGCTTAGCACGCTTGTTATCGCAGCTGTCAACGTCGTCTTTCCATGGTCAACGTGACCAATGGTGCCGATGTTAACGTGCGTTTTCGTCCTGTCGAATTTCTCCTTTGCCATGACGCTATTCCTTAATTTATCGAACGCTCTGGGCGTCCATGTTATCTGGCGGCAAATCAATCATCCAACCGCCAGGCTTCTTCGTAATCAACACTAGTAACTATCCGCTCTTAACTCCAACAACCATCGCAACCCGACAAAGCGACTTGCCGTCGGCGGCCAAATGGAGCCCACGATCGGGATTGAACCGATGACCTCTTCCTTACCAAGGAAGCGCTCCACCACTGAGCTACGCGGGCCTTTATACCGCATTCTTAAACTTTCCAATGCCTCTTTGCGGCTTTCCGCCGTCAGCCACTCCAAAAAAATGGAGCGGGAAACGGGACTCGAACCCGCGACCCTCAGCTTGGAAGGCTGACGCTCTACCAACTGAGCTATTCCCGCCCACTTAAATGGTGGGGAGGGGAGGATTCGAACCTCCGAAGGCGAAGCCGACAGATTTACAGTCTGTTCCCTTTAACCACTCGGGAACCTCCCCGGCGCCCTTCGTTCTCTATATAAGCTTATTCTTTCAATGCCTTGCACAGGCCCGTCAAACCCGGCAATAAAGCCGGCGAAGGGACTCGAACCCCCGGCCTGCTGATTACAAATCAGCTGCTCTACCAACTGAGCTACACCGGCGCTTAAAGACACAACGGCTCCGAAAAATAAACGATTAGTTTATTGAATCAGGCCATCCGGTGTCAAGCGCTTAAAATATTTATTTTTAAGCTCGCGCCGATGGACGGCCCGTTTTCCGTCAGAAGGAGCCCAGATTGGGCCTATTTTCGCCGGTCGGAAGGGGTTTTATGCGGTGTGGTGTTTTCCCCGGCCTCTGGGGCGACAGGCGGACCTTTGCGGCCACACCCTGTCGCGGCTGTCAAAACTAGCGCCATAGACAGCCCAAGCGCCATTATCAGCGCCACAGCGCTTACTTTTCCCATTTCGCCATCACCTTGCCGATCTGTTTGAGCCGCGCCCTGATCCTGGCGGGAGCAGCGCCCCCCTTGACGTTTTTCCCTCTGGCCGATTCTGTAGCGGACACAGCGCCTTTCATAGCCTTCGGCAACAACGGATGCAGCGAGGCGGCGTCTACCTGCGTCAATCCGTCAAATCCGATCCCCCGATCCAGGCAATAGCGCACCAGCTTTCCCACGATCTCGTGAGCGTCGCGGAAGGGAGCGCCCGCCATAACCAGCCGGTCCGCCACATCCACGGCGGTCATGAATCCGCCAGCGGAGCGGGTGGCCAGCTTCTCTTTATCCACATCCAGCCGGGCGACCATCATCGTAGCCATTTCCAGCATCGCCTCGATCTGCTCCGCCGCGTCGAACAGCGGCTCCTTATCCTCCTGCATATCCTTGTTATAGGCCAGCGGCAGCCCCTTGAGCATGGTCAGCACAGATATCAGGTGGCCGTATAGCCGGCCCGTCTTCCCCCGGATCAGCTCCGGCACGTCCGGATTTTTCTTCTGCGGCATGATCGACGAACCGGTGCACATGTCGTCCGGAAGGTCCATCACGCCAAACTCCGCCGATGAGTAGATGATCAGCTCCTCGGAGAGGCGGGACAAATGAGTGGCGGTCAGGGAGACGCAAAAGAGGAACTCGGCGGCGAAATCCCGGTCCGATACCGCGTCCATGCTGTTTTCCGACACTGCGTCGAATCCCAGTTCCTTTGCCACCCAGGCGCGGTCTATGGGGAAATTGGTCCCCGCCAACGCCGCAGAGCCGAGCGGCATGACGTTGATCCGCTTCCGGGCGTCTGTGAAACGCTCCACATCCCGACCGAACATCTCATAATACGCCAGGAACCAGTGACCCAGCGGGACCGGCTGAGCCTGTTGCAGATGGGTGTAGGCGGGGGCGATGGTCTCTATATGCTCCCCGGCGCGCTGGGCCAGGGCGCGTTGCAATTGCCGCATCAGCCGGATGATGTTATCGGTCCGTTGCCGGGTCCACATGCGGAAGCTGGTGGCCACCTGGTCGTTGCGGCTGCGGGCGGTGTGCAGCTTGCCGCCGACATCTGGGCCGGTGATCTGTTTCAGGCGCCGCTCGATGGCCATGTGGATATCCT
>JAOUNV010000383.1 GCA_029880775.1 Nitrospinota bacterium
TGGGAGATGGTATTCACCGAGTTCTATCGGCGCAAAGGCCCCGGTGGCGAATCCAGTGGCGGCAACGGGCTGGGGCTGGCCATATGTCGGAGGATCATGGCCGAGCATGGGGGGGCGATCCGGATCGCCACCTCCGGGCCGGAGGGGACTACTTTTGAACTAATCTTCCCCAGGTGAGACAATGACATCCATGGAGAAAACTTCGATTCTTATAGTGGAAGACGACGAGGATCTGCGCCTGGCCCTGGCGGACAACCTGCGGGACGAGGGGTATGGCGTGGAATGCGCCGCCACCGGCGCCGAAACCGGCGAAGCCACTGCCGCCCGGAATTTCGATCTGGTGATCCTGGACATCATGCTGCCAGACACCGATGGCTATACCATCTGCCGGGCGTTGCGGGAGAAAGGCTATGGCGCCATGATAATGATGCTCACCGCCCGCTCGCTGGAGGAGGATCTGGTACGCGGCTTCGAGGCGGGCGCCGACGATTACTTGTGCAAACCATATCGTCTGCGGGAGCTATTGGCGCGGACCCAGGCTCTGTTGCGGCGGGGTAGCCCCGCCCCCAGGGCTACGGCCCACACATTCGGCGGATTCACAATTGACGAGGTCTCCCGGACGCTCCTCGGCCCGGAGGGTGAGGCCGTGGATCTGACGAAAACCGAGTTCGACCTGCTGTTGTGCCTCTTTCGTTTCCGGGGGCAGGCGCTGACCAGGGATCGTATCTTGGACGAGGTGTGGGGCGCAGATGTGATTGTGGATGGGCGCACGGTGGATAACTTTGTGTCCAGCCTGAAAAGAAAGATGAATTGGCGTCCTTCGTCCAGATTTTCCATCACTTCCATCCGGGGAGTGGGCTACCGATTCGAGGTTTCCGAGGAGTGACACCTGTTCCCTGGTTTTGTGCCGCTATGCTCCCGATTAATTCCTGACCCATAAATCCGCTGATTTTACAGACGATTTGCGATAGCATGGAGGGGCAGGGGTAGCATCACTAACAAAAGAGAAAACATGAGTAACCACGCCTCCGGTCAGGAAATTGACCTTATTGTAAACTCGGACCATCACGATCCCTACTCCGTGCTGGGGATTCATCCCGCCAAGGGGGGGGTGGTGGCGCGTGCCTTTTCACCGGAGTCGGCGGAGGTCGCCGTCGTCGACATCCACGACAGGGCCTTGCGATACCCGATGGAGAAGGTCCACGAGGCGGGATTTTTCGAGGTGTTCATCCCGAAAAGGGATATCTTCGCCTATGACCTGCACAAAGTCAGCTATCAGGGCCAGTCTGAAGCCAATCGCGATCCATACAGCTTTCTCCCCTCTCTGGGGGAGATGGACCTATACCTTTTCAACGAAGGCTCCCATTACGAAATCCACAAGAAGCTTGGGGCTCATCCGGTCCAGATAGACGGTGTGAGTGGTGTCCGGTTCGCCGTGTGGGCGCCCAACGCCAGGCGGGTGAGCGTGGTGGGGGATTTTTGCCGATGGGATGGCCGCGCCTACCCGATGAGGGTGCTGGGCGGCTCCGGCGTGTGGGAGATCTTCATCCCCGGCCTGGAGGCTGGGGCGCTATATAAATACGAGGTGAAAGCCCGCAACGGTGACGTGTTCGACAAGGCGGACCCCTTCGCCTACGCCTCGGAGCTGCGCCCGAGAACCTCCAGCATGGTGTGCGATATGGAGCTGTATAGCTGGGGCGACGAGGAGTGGATGGCCAAACGGAAGGCCACCGATCCGCTGACAAATCCGATGAACGTGTATGAACTCCATTTGGGATCCTGGGCCAGGACGGAGGAGGGAAACTGGATAGGCTACCGGGAGCTGGCGCCGCTGCTGGCGGAGTACGCCCGGCAACAGAATTACACCCATGTGGAGCTGATGCCAGTGATGGAGCATCCGCTGGACGAGTCTTGGGGATACCAGGTCACCGGGTTTTTCTGCCCAACTTCCCGCTTCGGCTCGCCGGATGACCTGAAGTACTTCGTCGATTTTCTGCACAACAACGGGATCGGCGTGATTGTGGACTGGGTGCCTGCCCATTTCCCCAAGGACGCCTTCGGGCTGAGGATGTTCGACGGGACGCCACTGTATGAGCACGAGGACTGGCGCATGGCCGAGCACAAGGACTGGGGAACGCTGGTGTTCAACTACGGGCGCAGGGAGGTGAGCAACTTTCTATTGTCGTCGCTCCTCTTCTGGCTGGAGTATTACCATATGGACGGCGTGCGGGTGGACGCGGTGGCCTCTATGCTGTATCTGGACTACTCCCGCAAGCCGGGCGAATGGGCGCCAAACCAGTTCGGCGGCAACGAGAATCTGGACGCCATGGAGTTTATAAAGAAAATGAACGCTTTGGCCCACGAGCGGTTTCCGGGGGTGGTGACCATCGCCGAGGAGTCCACCGCATGGCCGGGGGTCTCCCGTCCGGTGCATCTGGGTGGGTTGGGGTTCACCTTGAAATGGAATATGGGGTGGATGCATGACATCCTGGAGTATTTTACCCGCGATCCGATCCACCGAAAATACCACCACAACAACCTCACCTTCGCCATGATCTACGCCTTCCACGAAAACTTTGTTTTGTCGTTAAGCCACGACGAGGTGGTCCATGGTAAAAGATCGCTGATAGACAAGATGCCAGGCGACTTATGGCAGAAATTCGCCAACCTGAGGCTTCTCTATTTCTATATGTTCGCCCATCCGGGCAAGAAGACAGTGTTCATGGGCGCGGAGATCGGCCAGTGGAGCGAGTGGAACGACGGGTCATCGTTAAACTGGGATCTTTTGGCCAAGGCGCCGCACGCCCGGCTGCAAAAGTTCGTGTCGGACCTGGGGGCCATGTATCTGGCGGAGCCTAGCCTGTGGGAGGATGATTTTACCCATCAGGGATTTGAGTGGGGCGACTTTCACGACTCTGAGTCCTCCATCGTCTCCTTTGTTCGGAAGGGGCGTGACCATTCAGACTACACATTTTTC
>JAOUNV010000384.1 GCA_029880775.1 Nitrospinota bacterium
CCATCAACAAGAGCCTCCAGGGTATCGCCTTCAACGCGAAGCGCCTTCGCCCAACCATAAGCCGGAGCGTTTGTCGTTGGATGCCCGATTACCAGTGGGGCTTCATGGAATATTGGATTGTATATCCTGGCCAGAACATGCAGATCATCGCGACTGAATTTATATCTTCTGCCATTGGAATCCACCTGCTCGCCCGCCTTGAAGATTTTCAACACATGAGACATAGCGCCCATCTATATTTTTCCTTTTTCGATGGAAATGATTTTTATATTCTTGGCGGAGGGTTTGGAAAACTCCTGGCGCCGACGCCTGGCCGGTTCGGCTTTGCAATATTCTTCATGAACCAAATAAGCGGCGGTGGTCAAATAATCGGCGCCTGGTTTCGGTTCGCCGGTGTCAGGGTCCAGGTTCTTTTCCGTGTAAACATTGTATTTCACGACTACCGATGCCCCCACATCGGTGAGCCATTCGTTGTTCTCGCATGGAGCTGGCCGGGACTGGGCTATCCTGCGTTCTATCTGGGCCGTTGCGGCGTGTCCCTTGTCAAAGGCCATCACCAGCACAGGGGGAAGGCTAAAATCTTCTATCCGAGCCCCGTCAACGAAGATTCTCTGGATTACCCAGTCCGGCAGGCCGTAATAAACACGATAGGCGGTATATGAGGCGATGTACTCCACCACCAGAGTTCCGAAGGCCGGTTCCTTGGTTGTATATTTTCCGTTTGAGTAAAATGGACCCGCGACACCGCCTCCGTTGGCATCCACAAATGGTGTGGCAGCCAGCACTCGCACACCGCCTGCGATGGAGAACCCCTTACTCAAAACGGCTTCCGTGGATCCGGAAAACGTGACTGCTTCCACAATTGTTTCCACGCGGGAGCCAAGCCGGTCATACCCCTTGTCGGCATGAGAAGCGGAGATATGTATCGAAGGAGAAAGGTTCTGGGAATGCCACAGACGGAGTACCGCATGCCCTGGCTCCAGGTTCTGGAATGTGATGACTCCAGGTGGAATTGCCCTGAACATGGCGACACACGCCTTTTCTTGATCACGACCACCAGAACACCGCTCTATTGAGATTGAGCCTTTTACCTCCGGAGAAACTATGGATATCTGGCTCTGGCCAGAAATTGCTTGATCTGCGCTACTCATTATAATCTCCATGAATATTTATCGATTCTTCCCCTGGAGTGCTATCCAAGGCGGCCACGAAAAACTTTTTTGCATTGGCTAGATAAGGTTCATGCAAAATCATGAACATATAAAAAGGGATATCCCCCTCCTCCACAGTGGCGGCAACTGCGGCCAGGTTCGCCAGCATCGAATCCTCGAATGTAACCGCTGTATCCGGGCGGCCCACGCGCTGCATTTGCCGTCCGAATAACTCCATGTTGAAATACAACATAAAGAGAAACGAGACGATCAAAGTTCCGTTGTTTGGCAAGAATCCATGCTTTTTAATAACCGCGTCCGCCACTCGGTCGGAAAACCGCTTAAGCCTGTCATCCAGCCGAAGCTTTAAGAGCCCGATCATATTTTCGCGCGTTATCGAAAATCCACTTTCGGTTTCATGCATAATCATCCCCCTCGGAGGCAAGCCAGGAGAGCAAAGCTTGCTGTGGAATTCGGCGTTGACCGCCGGGTGTTCTTATTGCTCGAAGCCTGTGGCCGTTGGTTCCCGGTTTTTGATCGCACAATCGCCGGACCGTCCCGGCGCACATGCCCAGTATCTGGGCCACCTCTGAAACCGCATAAAGCGACTTGCGGGCGATTCCAACCCGGTCCAACAATTCATCCAAGAGTTTTTCACTATCCATGCCGGGAGCTGTTTTCATGAGGTCAAGCCAGACCAGCCAACCCAGGCCGAGGAAGCGCTGGAACGCTCCCCCGGCCAATGGCGGAAGGCCACAAACAAAATTGGAGCTGTTGTGCCGAAATGCTCTACGAAAGAGCTCATATATTGATCCCCTCGTTGCGCAATTTTTCCAGCATCGGTTGAATAGCCTCCATGTGGGTTTCCCTCCGGATTTCCATCGGGCCACTGATCAGGCCGGACTCCGGACCGTATGCCCCGCCGCCCGCAGGCACTATTCGGGGGATTTCAATATCACCGCTCAAGAGGCGGCCATAAGGTTGCCCGTTGCGCCGCAACAAATCTTCCAGCCCCTTCAACATCCGCCACCAGGACATCATTGCCTCAGCCGCTTTCGTGTATTCCGCCGCATGGGCCTTCGCCTTTTCAACTATGAATTCCTGAATGATTCCTGGCTCTTTCTCCGCCAGGGCCAGCAAGTCCATTGTCAGCGCATCCTCTTTCTGGCCCAGGCTGTCCAGGGCGGCGGTAAGATCATCGGCCTCCGCTTTGGCCTTTTCTCTTTCCGACTCGACACCGGCCAGCTCCTTGTCCAGGGCCTCCATTTTGGCGGGCAAGATTTTTTCGCCCATAACCTGGCGAGACAAGATATCAGCTCGCTGTGACTCTATGCCCGCTACATCAGGAGCGGATTCATACACGGCGGAGAGGCGCCCTTCCAGGTCCGCTATCGCGGTCCTGGTTTTTTCCAGGCTGGCCGTTTTTTCCTTGCGCTCGGCGCATAGCTCTTCGATAGCCACGGCGGCGTTGGATTTGAAGTTGGCCAGGGCGGATTCGGTATTTGTGAGTTCTTTTTCTATCCTGGCCAACTCTTCGTTGGCCGCCTCGGCTTCGGCGGAGGAAGTCTCCACCACCTTGTCCAGGCGCTCCTTTTCGATCATTTCTGATCGAGTCATCTCCCGAGGTTCCCTGTATGGCCCCGGGATTTTCCTCAAGAACCCATCCAGCCGCGCCCTGGCCAGGACGGCTGCCCGTTTCCGGCTGTCAGCGTCATCCCTGCCCTTATGGCGTTGGAGCGATAGTTCATCGCGCCTGCCGGTCAATTCCGTTTTTGCGTCATACGCGGCCAGCCCGCCTGGCGCCATGCTCTGTCCCTGTTTC
>JAOUNV010000385.1 GCA_029880775.1 Nitrospinota bacterium
ATGCAGCGGCGCCGGGCGGAGGATTCGATGATGGGATTATGCGATCTGACAGGCGAAGGTATCAGCGCCGATCAGGTGGCCGATAGTGTTATAAGCGCCTTTGCTGAGCTTTACCAGATAGAGTTTAAAGCCTCATCATTGTCCCATGAGGAGGAAGAGACCGCCCGGATGATAGCCCAGCGCGGCGAGCGAGTCACCCGGCATGCGGGCGCCGTCTAACCGGTGCCGAAGATATCCTCCAGGCTTTTTTCCGAGCCCATCAGCACCATCACATCGCCGGAGCGCAGCACATAATCTGGCGTGGGGAGCATGATCGGTGTATCCTCCCCCGGTTTTTTCACCGCCACCATCAGCACTCCATACTTATTGCGTAGTTGCAGATCCATGATCGACTTATCGATAAAAGAGGGAGGGCATGTTATTTCAATTATTGAATAACCCTCCGCAACCTCAAGTTGGTCCATCATCAAAGGGGTGGAGAGAGTCGCCGCCAGCTTTTCCGCCATCTCCTTTTCCGGGTGGATCACTCTGTTGGCGCCCAGGGTTTTTAATATAGTCGCGTGTTCGTCGCTCACCGCCTTGGCCCAGATCTCCTTCACTCCCATTTCTTTTAAATATAAGGTGGTGAGGATGGAGGTGTCCAGCGGCGCCCCCAGGCCGATAATCACCACATCCATATCCTGCAGGCTCAGCTCCGCCAGGGTGTCTTTATCTGTGGCGTCGGCGATCACCGCCCGGGTGCAGTGGTCTTGCATCTTCTGGGCAATGTCCTTCACGTTATCGACCGCCAGCACATCATTACCCAGTTCGTACAGGCTACGCGCCAGGCTGCCGCCGAACATCCCCAGCCCGATCACCGCGAATTTCCTACTCATTTCCTATCTCCTTGTTTTAACATAGCGCGACACTCGCTTCGCCGTACTGGAGTTTGGCTTTGATTTCGCTCATCAACCACAATCACCCACCCACAGCCTCTTAACCCACCATCACGCTCTCTTCGGCGTATTGGAACTCCGCTTTTGACTTTCCGCCCCCCACGGCCATAGTCACCGCCAGCGGACCCAGCCTACCTATCAACATCAACAAGGTTACCAGAATCTTGCCATACACCGATAGCGTAGCCGTGATTCCCAGCGATAGTCCCACCGTTCCAAAGGCGGACACCGCCTCGAATAAAATGGCCAGGAACTTCTCCTGCCCCGCGGCCTCCGTGATGAACAGCAGCATGCTGAACGCCACCACGAACTGGGCGGAGAAGAAGACCACAGTATATGCCCGGGAGACCACCTCCTCCGGAATCGTCTTGCCGAACATGTGGACCCTGTCCCCTGAAGCCAGCCGCGCCGCCGCCAGGGCGATAAGGACGCCGAAAGTGGTCACCTTCACTCCACCCCCCACAGAGCCAGGCGCCGCCCCCACCAGCATCAGCAGGATATACATGAACAATGAGGCGTTGGAGAATTGCTCTATGTCCACAGTGGTGAAGCCAGCCGTCCGCGTGACCGCCTGGAAGAGCGAAGCCATGGCTGCCTCTCCGTCGCTCATGCCAGCCAGGGCCCCGTGGCGCTCCATGGCGAATATGAACAATGTGGAGATAACAGTCAACGCCAAGGTGACAGTCAGGATCAGCTTGCAGTTTAACGACATCCGGCTTCGCTTGCCGCCACCACCGGTGGAGAGGGTGTACAGCTCCACGATGGTTAAAAACCCCAGCGATCCCGCCATGATGAGGATCATCACAACGGCGTTCACCGTGGCGCTGGTGGCGTGGGTGGAGAGGCTGCCGGGGAAGAGGCTGATACCTGCGTTGCAAAAGGCGGAGACCGCGTGGAAGAGGGAGTAAAATGCCGCCTGGCTGGCGCCCATTTCCGGGTACCAGGTGATGAAGAGCGCTATGGCGCCCGCCACCTCCAGGGTAATAGTGAGGGTCATAACTTTCTTGAGCACATCCCGCACCGCCATGGCGCGGCTATGATCGAACTTTTCCGCCATCAGCGAGGAGTCTCGCATGGAAAGCGGCTGGCCCAAAAGCACCAGGAAGAAAGTGGAGAAGGTCATGATCCCCAGCCCGCCGATCTGGATCAGCCCCAGGATAATCAACTGGCCGAACATGGTGAAGTCGGCCCCCACATCCATGGTCATCAGGCCGGTGACACATGTGGCGCTGGTGGCGGTGAAAAGAGCGTCTACGAAGGAGATGCCGTTATGGGTGGCCGCCGGGAGCATCAGCAGCCCCGCCCCCGCCAGGCACAACCCGGCAAACAGCCCCACCAGCAGCCGCGCCGGAGGAATGATAATTACTCTTTGTGATGACATGTCTGTATTTATAGCGCTTTTTGAGTTGGGATGCAGTGAAGAAGATTGAGAGGGGACTCAGGTTTGGTAGTCAATTACATTTACAAAGCGACTCTCTGTGGTGCGGTAGGAAATTTGGGACGCTTAATCTGCTTGATGATTTTAATCGCGAAGCGCTTGGCATAGAGATCGACCTTGGTCTTCAGATAATCGAAAATAATTTCCCATGCAACACCTCCTTGCAAAATAGGGTATCAAAGGTGTTGCGTTAGCTTATTGAGACTGCCTACTAAAAAAAGTCAACGCGCCAGGGCCGGGGCTCCTGGCTTGCCCGCCACCGCCACCGCCCCCACAATGATTTCCCTCACCCGTTTGCCGTGAGCGAAGTCCACAGCGCCACGGCCATGGATGGTATGGGCGTTAACGTCCGCTCCTCTGGCGATAAGAAACTGCGCCATCTCCGCCCGATCCGCCTTCGTCGCCATGATCAGCAAAGTCCAGCCGTTGATGTTCGCGCTGTTCACATCCGCGCCCTGGTCGAGCATCAGCCGCGTCGCCTCCACATGACCAAACCTCACCGCAGTGAACAAGGCGCTGTATCCGTAGTCATTTACCTCGGTCGGATCCGCCCCGTGATCCATCAGGATTTTGACCACATCCTCATTCCCATCATAGGC
>JAOUNV010000386.1 GCA_029880775.1 Nitrospinota bacterium
TATCGGCTGCGGCTCCGGCATACTCTCCATCATCGCCGCGCTGCTGGGGGCAAAGCAGGTCCTGGGTGTGGACACAGACCCGCAAGCTGTGGAAGTCGCCCGGACAAATGTTGGACTAAACAACGTGACGAATCAGGTCGACCTTGCCGTGTGCGGCCCGGATGAGGTGGCCGGAGTTTTTGACCTCATCACGGCAAACCTGTTCCTGAACGCGCACCTGGCCCTTGCGGGGGAGTACCTGCGGCTGACGGCTCCGGGAGGGACTGTCATATTATCTGGTCTGAGAAACGATCAGGCTCAGACAGCGGCAGACAGGATGACCGATGAAGGATTCATGATGGGGAAATGCTTGGAAAAAGATGGATGGACAGCGCTCCTGCTTAACGGAACCCGTTTAGCCGCTCAATAAACAAACATCGACCAAAACCGATAATCTGATGTTAGAATGCTTCTCTTGTCCAACCCCTAGGCCGGGATGGCGGAATTGGTAGACGCAGAGGACTTAAAATCCTCCGGAGCTTAGCTCCTCGCGGGTTCAAGTCCCGCTCCCGGTACTTTTATCTCTTTGATCCCTTGAAGAAAAGTGGCCCTTATATTGTCCCGGCTGTCCCCCCGCTATACATTCAAGTGATATTCCCAAACATAATGAACCCCACGATTGAAAGCTTCCAACTGTGGGGGTTTGGCTGTATAATCCCCTTTTCAATATGATTTGGAGATTATTTGAAGCCGATGAAACTAAAAGGCAAAGCGTGGAAGTTTGGGGATAATGTGGACACCGATGTCATAATCCCGGCCCGTTATCTGAACACGTCCGATCCTGTGGAACTAGCCAAACACTGCATGGAGGACGCCGACCCTTCCTTTGCCGACACCGTAGGTCAGGGAGACATCATCGTGGGGGGGGACAATTTCGGCTGCGGTTCGTCGCGCGAGCATGCGCCCATCGCCATAAAAGCGGCGGGAGTTTCCTGCGTGGTGGCCCAGTTTTTCGCCCGGATATTCTACCGAAACGCCTTCAACATGGGCCTTCCCATCATAGAGTGCCCGGAAGCGGCCCGCGAGGCGACTCCCGGCGACATCCTGAGTGTCGATCCTGAAGCGGGAACTATCGTCAACGAAACCAAGGGCAAGACCTACAAGGCCACGCCGATTCCCGCGTTCATGATGGAGCTGGTGCAGGCTGGCGGGCTGATGGAATACACCGTGAAGCAACTGGCGGAAGCCGAATCTAAATAGAGATTCGCCACTTCCATAATGCGCCCTGGTTAAAGGGATTTGAGCGCTTATAAGCCTTAGCGCTTGAACATCACATCCAGATCCAGCTCCGGATACAGAAGATGCTTACCTAATAGATCCTTTGCCCTTGATCGCGCCTCTTCCGCCGCCTTTGGGGCGGTATCCACTTTGGCCAGGCTTTTCTTTCCGTTGGCGCCTGTCACTGCGGTGGAATTGGAAAGAACCAGGTGTATGATGGAGGTGATTTCCTTCATTTCGTTGGCTCCCATCCCCAGAGTGGTCACCGCAGCGGAGCCGATCCGCAAGCCGCTTGTGTACCAGGGGCCGTTTTCGTCGAAAGGCAGCGCATTCCGGTTCAAAGTGACACCACAGTTCCGCAATGTAGTCTCCGCCTGCCGCCCGGTGAGGCCATATTTCTTGCTCACCTCCACCAGTATCAAGTGGTTATCTGTGCCGCCGGTGAGGACTGGAACGCCAAGGGCCATAAACTCTTCGGCCAGGGCTTGGCAGTTTTGAACGATCTTTTTCGCATATTCCTTGAACTCCGGGCGCAACGCCTCGCGCAGGGCCACCGCTTTTGCCGCCATGGCATGGGGCAAAGGCCCACCCAGATTTGTGGGGCATCCCTTGTCCACCCATTCCGCCAGTTCCTTTTTGCACAGCACCATCCCGCCCCGAGGGCCCCGCAGGGTCTTATGAGTGGTGGTGGTGACTATATCGGCGTGGGCGACTGGGTCGTAATCACCTTGGAACACTCCTCCCGCCACCAATCCTGCGAAATGCGCCATGTCCACCCACAGTGTGGCGCCCACTTCGCTAGCCATCTGTTTCATTTTAGCGAAATCGATCTTGCGTGAGTAAGCTGAGTATCCGGCAAGGAGTATCAACGGGCGAACCTCCTTGACTTGATTGTATATACCGTCGTAGTCGAGAAGGCTGGTAGCCCGATCAACAGAATATGTATATACATCCATCATGTTCGATATGATATTAAACCGGTAGCCATGGGTCAGATGGCCGCCGGAAAAGTAATCCATTCCCATAATCTTCTGCCGATTCATTTCCGCGTTAAGCCGCGTCCACTCGTCCCGGTCCAGCTCCAGCGCCTTCTTTCCCGTATTATCTATGTATGGTTGGCGCACCCTGGCGAATAGGATCGCGAAAAGGGCTGTAAAGTTGGCGTCCACACCAGAATGGGGCTGCACGTACGCGTGATCCGCTCCAAACAGTTCCGTAGCCAGATCGCATGCCTCGCTTTCGATGGTGTCCACGTTGTCGCATCCGGCATAGAAACGGTGGTTAGCGAATCCCTCGGCGTATTTGTCGGTGAGCAGGTTGCCGTGCGCCAGCTGAGTGGCCAGGGAGCAGTAGTTCTCGCTGGCGATCAGCTTTATGTTGCTTCTCTGGTCCTCCAGCTCCTTTGCTATGGACGTGGAGATATTTGGGGAGATGGACTCCACCTGGTCCAGCGAAGCGTAATAAGCCGCCGCCCCACTGTTCGGGACCCTGCCCTCAAGATTTTTTATATAGCGTACCAGCCGCGAATCTGAATTATCTTCGGTCATTTATCGATCCATACTATTGTTTGTGGGAAACTCATGCTTCGCCAGAAGCGAAAATCACAATGGATGGATTTTACAGGAAAAGCCCCCGATGGGCAATTACCATGATAAGGGCTTCGGCCCGGCTATCTTCTCAATCCGGCTTGATATGGTGGTGGGTGGAGATA
>JAOUNV010000388.1 GCA_029880775.1 Nitrospinota bacterium
CTCCAAGGTGAAGATCGGTCGAGTGGATATCGACGAGGATAAAGGCCTGCAGCGAAAATATAAAGTGAGAGGGGTACCGAACCTGGTGTTTTTCAAGAACGGCAAAGTGATTGGTCGGCTGGTGGGGAAGCGATCCAAAGATTCGTATGAGAAGATGATCAAGCGACTGATGTGACTGAGGCGATTAATGAAATGAAAGTCGCTTAAGTCGGGGCGGGAGAAGTGGCAACCACTTTTTTACCAGGCTGAAAGTTCTACTTGGATTCAGATCATCATCGGGAAAAACTGATGTTTGCCAAACTTCATATCCTGTAATATAATATTACTCACTGGGGTGAGCGTTCAGGTGGATAAATAGAATTAAAAGCGCTCATTGTGAGCATAAACGTTTATTATTCAAAGCGGAATGTGAATGTCCTGCTGTCCCGCTTGGAAAATGCACTCTGACTACCAAGCTTTTACTGGAGAAACGATGGGAAATCCCAATCAGAAGCGCCCTGTAATATTCGGCGAAGTGTTGTTCGACATCTTCCCTGACGGAAAAGAGGAGATGGGGGGCGCTCCCTTCAACACAGCGTGGAACCTGGCCGGCCTTGGCCTTAATCCGTTATTTGTCAGCCGGATTGGCAAGGATGAAAGGGGCAAGTCTGTGATTGGCGCCATGACCAGGTTTGGTATGGACATTTCCGGAGTTCAGATAGACAACTATCTGCCCACGGGTGTGGTGGAGGTGGACGTGGAGACCGATCATCGCAAAAGAAAATTCGGTCTTCCCGAGGCCCAGGCGTTTGACGCCATTGAGGGAGAGATCGCTATAAATGCGGCCAAAGGGGTGGATGTGTCGCTTTTATACCATGGGACGCTGCCAGCCCGCTCCAAGGTATCCTTAGAATCACTGGCGCTCCTGAAAAAGGAATTCAACGCCCACGTGTATGTGGACGTGAATATGCGCTCCCCCTGGGTGAAAGGTGATATTGCCGTGGAAATGATCAAGGGCGCCACTTGTGTGCAGGCCAACAGGGGTGATTTTGAAATGATGGTCGGTACCTGCTCTTTTGAGGGGCTCGACTTTCTGGGAATGACCGGATACTTAAAGGATATCGCCGGAGTGAAATACCTTCTGGTAACCCTTGGCAAGGGAGGCGCCATCCTCTCCGCCGGGGGGACAAATGTGGAATTCAGGAGCCAATACAACAATAGGGTGGAGGACACAACCGGGTGTGGCGACGCTTTCGCCGCCGTGATCATCGCCGGAATGATCAATGGTTGGTCTATAGAATTGACAGTGGACAGGGCTAATGAACTAGCAGGGGCAGTGAGCGGCATAAAGGGCGCGGTGACCGAAGAGATAGGATTCTACACTTCCAAAGCCCAGGAATGGGGATTGACCTAGGCTGGATCGCTATGTGGCGATGGCAAAGGCTTGGCGGCTATAACTCCATGCCCACTTGAAAATCTCGAAAATAATGAACATCCCAAATCTTTGGTCCGAATAATAGATACACTGATGTTATTGCGCCCCGCGGAAAATGATAGCGCGGGCGATCTTCTCCATCGCCAGGCAGTATGCGGCCTGACGTAGCGCTATTTTCCTTTCATCAGCGTAGCTCACCACATTTCCATAGGCAGCTTGCATTTTGTCCCTCATTTTGCCCAGCACATCCTCCTCGCTCCAGTACAGCCCTTCGCGGTTCTGGACCCATTCGTAGTAGGAAACGACCACCCCTCCTGCGTTGGCCAGGATATCCGGGGCCAAGATGACCCCTCTTTCGATCAATACACTTTCCGCGTGAGACGACACCGGCGCGTTGGCCCCCTCCACCACTATCTTCAGGTCACGAGGTATGGAGTCGACGTTGTCTCTGTTTATCGAGTGACCCAGGGCGCATGGAATATGCACATCCACGGGGACTTCAATTATGTGTTCGACCAGATTTGCGCCAGGGAATCCGGTTACGCCTCCGGTCTCGTGTTTGAAAGCCAAAAGGTCGGTGATGTTCAGGCCCACCTGGTTCACCACGCATCCGCGTGAATCACTGACGGCGACTATTTTAAAGCCCATCTCGAAAAGCTTCATGGCTGCGTATTGGCCGACGTTGCCGAATCCTTCGATAGAGATGGCCGGGTTGACCAGTTTTTTATCGTAGCAAAGTCTTTCCGTGATCAGGGCCACACCAAAACCGGTGGCCTGAACCCTGCCCAATGATCCCCCCAGTTCCAGCGGTTTGCCGGTGACCACTCCCCTGGCGCTTTCCGAATATTTGCGGTACTCGTCATATATCCACGCCATCTCCCTGGGGCCGGAGTTCACGTCAGGCGCCGGTATATCCTCGTCCGGGCCCAGGTCATCCTTTATCCTGTTGGTGTATTTGCGCACAAGCCGTTCCAATTCCTTTTCCGACAAGGCCTTGGGGTCCACACATATCCCTCCTTTTCCTCCTCCGAAGGGCACATTCACCAGGGCGGTCTTCAAGCTCATGAGAGTGGCCAACGCCTTTACCTCGTTCATGTTTACAGAGGAATGAAGTCGGGTCCCCCCTTTGTATGGGCCCAGGACATCAGATTGCTGTATCCTGTAACATTGGAAGACTCCAATCCCGCCGTTATCGCGGCTGAGTATGGCTTTGAACCTGATTATCTTGTCGGAGATAGAAATTCGCTCGACCATTTTCCCGTTCGGGAACCTCTTTTCAAATTCGAGCAATTTCCCGCACTGGCGGATTATCTCCATGACGCAGGAGAATGGTTCCTCTCTCCGTCTGTTCTTATGGTTAACCACCGCAATTCTCCAAAACCTGGGTTTGAGGGTTTTCCCCATTCATTTGTCGTCGTTGGCCAAACGTGGCTCGCCCACTTTCTTATCATCCCCCCCCATTCTATCAGCAAGTCGGAGAGTTTTAATATAGCGGCTGCGCAGAATGAAAACGGTTTATTTCCCAAGCCAGCGAGTTATGCGCTATTGACACG
>JAOUNV010000387.1 GCA_029880775.1 Nitrospinota bacterium
GGGCATCCTGGGATCTTGAGGGTAGGCACGCCGATGGCGTCCTCCACACCCATGGCGCCGGTGGGGTTGGGCCGCTGCGCCTGGACTCCACCAAAGCTGGAACATGTTCCCACGCACATGACCGCAAAAGCGTTCTCGCACACTTCGCGAGCGATATCGATCCCGGTTCTGCCGCCGATGGTCAAAAAAGCGCCAGGTTTCCCCGCCGGCCCGGGGGGGGTACCGGTGGGAATGGCGCCCTCGCAGACGGCTATATATTTTCCTTTGTTCTCTTTCATGGCCTGTTCCAGGGCGGACTCCGCCTGATGCCCGGCGGCGGCCATGATGGTCTCGTGATAGTCCACCGACAGGACATTGAGTATCAGCTCCTCGGTGGAGGGGTATGTGCTGCGGATAAACGCCTCGGAGTCGCCTGTGCATTCAGCCAGATGCAGCCATATCACCGATGGTTTTCTGGCGCCAGCTTCTATAGCCTCGGCTATCCTGGGGGCGTAGCTTGCGCTAAGGCCCAGCACCGCCGCCACTTTTACGCAAAAGCCCATGAACTCCCGGCGGTCCAACGAGTTCAGGATTGACAGGCGATCGGTATCCGGGCCCAATCCGGTGGCCTGCCCAAAAGTTTTACACATGCCGTCCTCCTATGTCCGGCGCCATCCAAGGCTGAAGGAAGCCTGCGCTATGGGGGTTTGTGTTCCGCCCCGGCGACGCGACGCTCTTGGCCTGGAATGATTCGCCAGCATTTTGATTCCTATCATTTTTCCACCGCCTCTATCATCGGTGTAGACTCCTTGCGCATCTTCTCCTCACTGGGTGGCTTCTCGTCGATATGCATTCCATATACATCGCCGAAATGTCCGATGTGGGAGATGGGGAATATCTTGTATCCGGAGATGATGGAAGCGATGTCCGCCTCCGTGAAGAGAGTCGATTTAACGATTTGCATATAGACATGTATGATCACGAAAAACATAAGGGCATACATGGTCACATGATGGGTCAGGCGGATGGTCTGCTGACCGCCCAGCAAAGAATCGAGCCAGGAGCCCATGGCCCACCACCAGGTGGTGATATCCGCGCCTGGCAAGTACATCAAAAACCCGGTGACCATTTGGATGATCATGCACACCACCATCATAAACACGCCGATTCCGCCCAAAGGATTGACGAACCGGTATTCGGCGTGGGGGCCGCGCCATGTCAGGAAATAGATAGCCAGCCGATATGCGCCCACGATGTTTTTCCAGGTGGGGATAAACTGCTTGATATCCCTGTTGCACGAGGGGGTGAAGGCCAGATAGCCCCGGACAAGGACAAATATAACTAACACCGAGGCGGCCACGAAATGGTAGTAGCGCATGCTGGCCATGGCGAACGCCTGATACGCCTCGCCAGAGCCGAAGTAGAAGTTGGGCCACCCGATATAAAAACCGGTGATCACCAGCGTGACCACCGCAAGAAACATTATCCAGTGCAAAAAACAGGCGAACACAGACCTGGTGCGTACCACCAGGTGGACTTCGGAATACCCAAACCCGTCCTTTTCCATACCGGCCCCACGCCCGCGTTATAGTTTAGAGCTTATCAGAAACCCAAATTCTCATTTTCTATCAAACACTTGCTGAATCAGCCAACTCCACTCTCCCTCACAAAAGCGCCGACAACCTGACCCGAAAGAAGTTTCGCTCCCGACACCTAGAATTTCGGTCCCTCTGGCTCAAAAAGCAAGTATCCAACAAATTTATTATCAGGAGGTGGGGACCCTAGCTAATGTATACTGATTCTAATGGACACGCAGGCTCACGATTGGCAGGTCATAGTCACGGCGGTGGTGGCTGGGATGGTGATTTTCATCCTTTTCAGCTGGGGGCCGGTGGCCAGGCGATTCAACATCCTGGAGCCGAAAGATCCCGCCAAGGGCCTTCACGTCTTCTTTATTATCCTGGTCGTTTTGTGGGTGATCGTGGGGGTGGCCATATCTATAGGTCTGCTGCTGAGGGGGCTTGGCGCCTACTAACAGGTTATGAACTCATGTATGGAGTGGATTTCGCCAATTGGTGGGGCGCCTCAATACCATCCCGATAGCTGCATTTTTGGCAGATGTGGCATTACAAAAAAAAATCCGGAGTGTTATCCACACCCCGGACTGCTTTTCAATATCAAGGCGTCTTCATTAAGGAACCGAAAGACAACGCTTTCTAATAAGGTCGTTTGACTTAATATCCTCGGCTTCGGCTGTAGCTGCTTTTAGGTCCGCTTCTGCCACCTTTGTCATATCCTCCCCTGTCGGATCCACCTTTGTTGCCATAGCCACCTCGGTCAGAACCGCCACGGTCGGAACCACCTCGGTCAGAACCACCTCGGTCAGAACCGCCTCGGTCGGAACCACCTCGGTCAGAACCGCCACGGTCGGAACCGCCTCGGTCATAGCCACCTCTATTGGAAGGTTTTCCTTGTCTGCGGCCCTTCGGATATACCACCACTTTACGGCGATTGCCCTGTCCCTCGGATATGGTCTCCACTCTCTTATCCTCGGCCAGGGTGGAATGGACGATCTGTCTTTCCGCCGGGCTCATGGGATTCAGCCGAACAGGCTTGCCAGACCGGCCAGCGTTTTCCGCCGCTTCTTTGGCGATCTGGAAAACCTTAAAGCGTCGCTTTTCTCGATAGTATTGGGAGTCTACTATTATGCGGACCCGTTCCTCGCGCTTCCTGTTGATAAATATGTCAGTGAGATACTGGATCGACTCCAGGGTGTCTCCTTTGCGTCCGATGAGCAGAGCGCTATCCTCTGAATCGATAACCAGCAGCAGCCTGTCTTCCAGCAGCCAGCCATCCACTTTCGCCTCTATACCCATTTTTTCCACAAGGCCCTTAAGAAACTCCACAGCCGTCTCCTTGTCCTCTGTTGTGGCGGGTGAGTTCTCGTGGTCGGCATAGCTCGGCGGGACAAAATCCAGATCTTCCCCT